>CACJIJ010000004.1 GCA_902593445.1 uncultured Pelagibacteraceae bacterium | reverse complement strand
AAATAAAATTTATTTAGTAAAAATAACAGGTTCCAATAAAAATCAATTTAACAAAGAAGATGAAGATTATAAGAATTTTGTAAATAATGAATTTACCAATACAAGAAAGAGTATTTTAGCTGCTTATGATCAATTGCTAACTAGTAAATATGAAGTTCAGTTAAATCAAAAAACTATTGATAGAGTTAAAAATTATTTCAAATGATAATTAATCGAAGCTTCAAAGATTTTAAGTTTCGACACAGAAGCAAAAAAAATCAAATTATATACACCTCAAAAAAAGTAAAAAATGATGAAGAAGTATTAAACTTAATAGATAATTTCCTAGAGGAAAAAAATAGTTTTATATTTGAGTCTGTAGAAAAGGGTAAAATAAAAGGTAGATATACAATTTTTGGTAAAAACCCTGACAAAATTTGGGAATTTAAAAATAATAACTCATATTTAATTCAAAAAAATAAGAAAATTAAGCTCAATGATAAGCCTGAAAATTTAATTGAAAAAATTATAGAAGATTTCAAATTTGATACACCAAAAAATTTACCTAAAATTTGTTCATTAATTTCTGGTTATTTTTCATACGATTCTATTAGGTATATAGAAAAAATTCCAAATAGTTGTAAAAATGATCTCAATCTTCCTGACATTAGACTTTTACGTCCAAGAACTTTAGTAATACATGATAATTTCAAAAAAGAAATATTTTTTATTTCTAATGTTTTTAAAGATGAAAAAATTAGAAATTATAATAATAAATTTGATGAAATAAGATCGGAATTATTTAAATTGCAAATTCAATCATCAATTAAAAATATAGATGAAAAAATAATTAAAAAATCAAAAAATATAAAAGTGAAATCTAACACATCAAAAAATAAATTTTTATCAATGGTTAATAAAGCAAAAAAATATATAAAATTAGGAGATATTTTTCAGGTTGTTTTAAGCCAAAGATTTGAGGCACAATTAACGAAAAAACCATTAGATATTTATAAAAAACTTAGGGTGACTAACCCCTCTCCTTTTATGTTTTTTTTTAATTTTAACGATTTTCAAATTATTGGAGCAAGTCCTGAAATATTAGTAAGACTTAGGGATAATAAAATTACTGTAAGGCCAATTGCTGGAACAAGGCCACGTGGCAAAACTAAAAAAGAAGATTTGTTTTATGAAAAAGATCTTCTTAAAGATAAAAAAGAACTTTCAGAACATTTGATGCTTCTTGATTTAGGTAGAAATGATGCTGGTAAAGTATCAAAGATAAATTCTGTAAAAGTGACCGAAAGCTTTATAATTGAGAGATACTCTCATGTTATGCATATAGTTTCAAATGTGGTTGGGGAATATAATAAAAAATTTTCAAAATTTAAATCACTCTTAGCTGGATTTCCAGCGGGTACTGTTTCTGGAGCTCCAAAAATCCGTGCTATGGAAATTATAGATGAATTAGAAACATCAAAAAGAAAAGTTTATGCTGGTGGAATTGGATATTTTTCTGCTAATGGTGAATTTGACACTTGTATAGCTTTAAGAACCGCTGTCGTAAAAAATAAAAAATTCTATGTTCAGGCTGGTGCAGGTATAGTTGCAGATAGTAAACCTAAAAACGAATACGAGGAAACAGTTAATAAAGCTAGAGCTTTGATTAATGCTTTGAGATGATGAAAATATTATTAATAGATAATTACGATAGTTTTACTTTTAATTTGTATCACTATATTTCTTCGTTAAATGTAAAAGTTGATGTTTTTAGAAATGATAAAATCAATTCAAAAGAAATAAAAATAAAGAAATACAACAAAATAGTGATTTCACCTGGTCCAGGTAATCCAAATCAATCTGGAAACTGTATTAATATTTTAAAATCTTTACATAAGGAATTACCATTTTTAGGAGTTTGTTTAGGTCATCAAATTATTGGGCAAGTTTTTGGATCAAAGATTATCCAAGCTAAAAAACTAATGCATGGAAAAACAAGTAACATAAAATCTAAAAAAATTGGTATTCTTAAAAATCTTCCAAGCACTTTTGAAGCTACCAGATATCATAGTTTGGTAATTGATAAAAAAACATTGTCTAATGAGTTAGAGATTACAGCAGAGACAGAAGATGGGGTCATTATGGGTGTTCAACATAAAAAATTTAATATTCATGGTGTACAATTCCATCCCGAAAGTATTAAAACTAAGTTTGGAATGAAAATTCTTAAAAACTTTATTAAGAATTAAATTTATGGATCAAATTTTAGAAAAACTTAAAGATAAACAAGATTTAACTTTCGAAGAAAGTAAAGCTGCTTTTCAAATATTAATGACTGGAAAGGCCAGTGATGATGAAATTTTTGGTTTTTTAACTTTGCTCTCTGAAAAAGGTGAAGTTTCAGATGAAATAGCAGGTGGTGTTTTTGTTCTGAGAGAAAAGTCAAAACGAGTAAATGTAAGTGATTGTATTGATACGTGTGGTACTGGCGGTGATGGTATGAATACTCTTAATATTTCAACTGCCTCTGCCCTACTTTTAGCCAGCATGGGTACTAAAGTTGCTAAGCATGGCAATAAAGCTGTTTCTTCAAAATGTGGATCAGGTGATGTTTTAGAAGCTCTAAAAATTAAAATAAACCTAGAACCTAAGGATATTGAAAAAGAAATTAATACTAACAATTTTGGTTTTATGTTTGCACCAAATTACCATAGTGCAATGAGATTTGTTGGACCTGTGAGAAAGAAAATTGGAAAAAGAACCATTTTTAATATGATTGGTCCATTAAGTAATCCAGCTCTTGTTAAGAGACAAGTTGTTGGTGTTTTCGATAAAAAATTATTAAAAATTTTTGCAGAAGGGCTTAAAAATTTAAATTTAAAATTTGCTTGGATTGTGAACAGTGAAGATGGATTAGATGAAATATCTCCATATGCAAACACTAATGTTATTCAATTAAAAGATGGTCAAATATCTGAAATTAAAATAGACCCAAATGCTTTAGGGGTTAATGCAGATAATTTTAAAAATTTAGTAGGTTATGATGCAAAATTTAATGCAGATAAGATGATAGAAATATTTAAAGGTGTAGATAATGATTTTTCAAAAGCAGTAAGTTTAAATGCTGCAGCAGGTTTAATTGTTGGAGAAAAATTTTCTGACTTTTCTGAAGCTTATAATCACACAAGAGAATTTATCCTTTCTGGAAAAACTTTTTCACATCTAGAAAAAATTCAAAATGTCTGAAAATATACTTCAAAACATCATTCAAAAAAAAATTGAAAAAGTTGATAAATTAAAAAAAACTTTAGAGCTTAAAACCTTGTATGAATTAATTGATAAAAATAATAACTATATCAATTTTAAAGAAAAAATAGAAAATAATATGAAAAAAAATAAAACTTCAATTATTGCTGAAATTAAAAAAGCAAGTCCCTCAGCAGGTATAATAATTGATGATTATAACCCTGTAGATATTGCTAAAATTTATTTTAATAATAAAGCTACCTGTCTTTCAGTTTTAACTGAAGAAGATTATTTTTTAGGAAATTTAATTCACATCAGTAAAATAAAAGATAAAATTAATTTACCTATATTGTGTAAAGATTTTTTTATCGATAAATTTCAAATACCTTTAGCAAAAAGTTATGGTGCAGATGCTATTTTAATTATTTTAGCTGGTGTTTCAGATGAACTTGCTTCTGAATTATATGATGAGGCTTTGAAATATAATATGTCTGTTATAGTTGAAGTTCATACAGTGGATGAAGCAAAAAAAGCTTTAAATTTTAAGGATGCATTAATTGGAATAAACAACAGAAATTTAAAAACTCTTAAAACCGATATAAATACAACCTATGATATTTACGATATTTTAAAAAATCATAAGGGTCCTTTGATATCTGAAAGTGGAATTAAGACTAAAGAAGAGTTGCTGGAACTGAATAACAAAACATCAATAAATACTTTTTTGATTGGTGAATCACTTTTGAAAAATTTGGATAAAAATTCTATTTTTTCTGTTTTATAGTCAAATTAAGCCCTAATTTACTTGTTTTTTTTAGTGTTGTTTATTTAAAAGAACTTTTATAGAACATTATTTGTACGATATTTGTTCTTATGCTTACTAAAAAACAAAAAAACCTACTTTTATTTATAAACAAGAAGTTAAGAAATTCTGGTGTATCTCCTTCTTATGAAGAGATGAAGCAATCTCTTAATTTAAAATCTAAATCAGGAATTCACAGATTAATTAGTGCTTTAGAGGAAAGAGGTTTTATAAAAAGATTAGCTCATAAAGCAAGAGCTTTAGAGGTAATTAAATTACCTGAAACAGCTTCTGCTAATGATATTTATAATAGTTTTTCCCCAAGTGTTATTAAAGGTGGACTAGATGAGGAGCAAACTACTTCAGATGAAGTAGAAGTGCCAGTTCTTGGAAAAATTGCTGCAGGAACGCCAGTTGAAGCAATACAGAATGAAGTATCTAGAATTCCACTACCAAATAATTTAGAAAAAAATGGTGATTATTTTGGATTGAAAGTTCAGGGTGACTCAATGATAGATGCGGGTATTCATGAAGGTGATACAGTGATCATAAAAAGAACTGACACCGCTGATAATGGAAAAATTGTCGTTGCTTTGATTGACGAGCACGAGGCAATGTTAAAAAGAATTCGTAAAAAAGGTAAAGTTGTAGCACTTGAAAGTGCTAATAGAAACTATGAAACTAAGATTTTTGGACCTGATAGAGTAAAAGTTCAAGGAGTTTTAGTATCTTTATATAGAAACTTCTAAAAAAATAGTCTAAACAACATTGATGTCTAAAGTAGCAACACGTTTTGCGCCGTCTCCTACTGGAGCTCTTCACATTGGAGGGGTTAGAACTGCCTTATTTAATTGGTTGTTCTCTAAAAATAAAAAAGGAACATTTCACTTAAGAATTGAAGATACCGATAAAGAAAGATCCAAAGAGGAGCATAAAGTACAAATTATTAAATCATTAAAATGGATAGGAATTGAACATGATGGTGAAGAGTATATTCAGTCACAAAAAATAGAAGATCACATTAAGATTGCTAATGAATTATTAAAAAATGGGAATGCATATAAATGCTACTGCTCTGCAGAAGAGATTGAGGAGCAAAAAAAAAGGGCTAGGCAAAAAAAGATGCCCTATATTTATAATAGAAAATGGAGAGATACTGACGAAAAAGATGCTCCCAAAGATATAAAACCTGTAATTAGATTTAAAAGTAAAATAGAAGGAAATTCTCAAGTTAAAGATCTAGTTCAAGGAAATGTTGAAATTGAAAATAATACAATTGAAGACTTTATAATTTTAAGAAATGACGGAACTCCAACTTACAACTTGTCTGCAACTGTTGACGATCATCAAATGGGAATGACTCACATAATTAGAGGAGATGATCATAAGATAAATACCTTTAAACAAATACAAATATACCAAGCAATGGGTTGGGATGTTCCAGAATTTGCACATATACCATTAATTCATACTATTGAAGGTAAAAAATTATCAAAAAGAGATAATGCCTCAACTTTGGATGATTACTCAAAAATAGGTATTATGCCCGATGCTTTAAGAAATTACCTGCTTAGACTGGGTTGGTCATATCAAGATAAAGAAATATTTAACTTAGAGGAAAGTATCCATTGCTTTAATTTAGAAGGAATTGGTAAATCACCATCAAAATTAGATATGAGTAGAATATTGTCTATGAATGAGTACTACATAAAAACAATAAATGAGAAAGATCTTTATAAAAATCTAATTGAATATTGTGAAATATATAAAGAAAAAATTCAAAATCATAAAGAGACAAAAGTTAAATCCTCATTATCATTTTTAAAAAATAAGGCCAAAACTTTAGAAGACATTTATAATAATGCAAAATTTATACTTAATGATGAAATTAAATTTAATAAAGATGATTTAAAATTAATTGATGATAAAGCTAAAAAAATTATTGATGAATTTAGTAATAAACTTTCGTCAATAAAAGAGTTAAATAAAGAGAATTTAGAACCCTTGGTTAATAATTTAATAAAAACAAATGAAATAAACTTTAAAGGAGTTGGTCAGCCTATACGAATTGCCTTAACAGGATCAAAATTTGGTCCTGGATTATATGATATAGTTATAGCTTTAGGTAAAGAAGAATCTTTAAAAAGGTTAGCTAAGATAACTTCTTAAAACTAAAGCAGCCTCTTCAGAAGAAGAAGTTTTGGATCTAATTCCCTCTAATGTTTTTGAACAAACAGATAATTGTTTTTTAAGAAGATCTGGATTTTTTAAAAGATAAATTACAGATCTGTAGATTTCGTTGGCGTTACATTCATTTTGTAACAGTTCAGGGATAACTTCACGATTATTAATTATATTAATAATATTTGCAAATTTAACATTAACTAACATTTTAAATATCATAAAATTTATAAAACTAAGTTTATAAATAATTATTGACGGTATATTTGAGCTAGAAATTTGTAATGAAATTGTACCTGATTTAGATACAGCAAAAATAGAATTGGATAAAATTTTAGATTTAATACTTTCGTCTGACACTACATCAACATTTTCAAAATTTAATTTTTTAATTTCTGATAAAATTAAATTTTTATTTTCATCGGTGGCATGAAAGTAAAAATAGAATTCATTATGTCTGATATTCATAAGTTTTATAAAATCAATTAAAATTTTTAGTAAAACATCTGTCTCAGATTTTCTACTTCCTGGGAAAATGGATATAATTTTTTTATCTTTGGGAATTATATTTTCGATAATTTTTTTATTATCATCATTATTTTCAATTAATGGATGTCCAACAAAAGTATTATTTATATTTTCTTCATCAAAATATTTTTTTTCAAAGTCAAATAATAAAAGAATATGATCAATAAATTTTTTTATTTTTTTCACTCTATTTTTTCTCCAAATCCAAACTTGTGGAGCCACATAGTGAATTGTTTTGATGTTAGTATTAATTTTTTTTACTCTCTCGGCAACTCTCATAGTAAAATCGGGACTATCTACAGAAAATAGTACGTCAGGATTAAATTTTATTATTTCACTTACTGCTTGATTAATTTTTTTTCTAATTTTAAATATATTTAGCAAAATACTTGTAAAACCTAGATACGTAATCTCATTAAGATTAAAAATTGATTTAATCCCTAATTTTTTCAAATGATTTCCGCCAACACATAAATATTCAATATCAGAATTTTGAGATCTTAATTTTGAAATAACAGTTGAAGCTAATTTATCGCCTGATGGCTCACCAGTAAGAATAAATATTTTTTTCATATAACGTTAATAAATATATTATTTTTGTTAGCAAATTTAATACATTCAGATTTGTCTAAAAAAATATTTTTTTTAGATTGCAAAACTAAACCTCGTAATCCATATTTTTTAATATCCTTAAGAGTTTGTAGACCAATTGTTGGTAAATCCATTCTTAAATCTTGTTTCTTCTTTGGTAATTTTATCAAAATACCATCTGATTTATTCCTCAATTTTGATAACATTTTTTTTGTACCTCCCTTTCCTTCCTTAGCTAAAATTTTATCTCCTTTAACAACTAAGGCTTGAAGATGGTCTAAACTGTTGGTTTTATTAAAAAAAACTTTTCCTTTTTTTATTGAAACTATATCCTTTTTATTGGGTTTTAATTTACTATAATTTCCTTTCTTTAATGATAATTCAGGATTAAAAAATATAGAGCTAATAACCTTAATTCCTTCATTATTTAAAATTTTAATTATTGATTTAATTATTGCTGCATCACCTATTTTAGCAGCCCTTATTACACTTGGCATATAATAAATTCCTTTTAAATCTAATCTTAAAGAAGAGAAATTTGGTTTTGCAATCTTACCTGCAAACAGAACTCTTTTGCATTTTTTTTGTTTGATTAAATTAATAATTGAACCAAATTTTCCAATGCTTATTTTGAAAGAATTCTTATCTCTTTTAAATTTATTTTTTTTTGAAAAATCTATAATAAAATATTTTATATTTTTTTTTTTTATTTTTTTTAGAACTATTTCTGAGAAATCAGTATCACCTAAAAACAAACCTATCATTTTATTTTGAAAACGGAGTACAAATTGGTCTTTTCTTATCTTTTTCTATAAATGCAATAACCTCTGCAACTAATTCATTATTCTTATATTCATTTGGCAAATTACTCAAATTTTCTGTCAAATTTTCATTTTTAAAAATTTCTTTATAAGCATCATTTAAAGTCATTATATCTTTATTTGGTATATTTTTTCTTCTTAAACCAATTAAATTCAATCCTTGTAAAACACTTCTATTACCATGTGCTATTCCATATGGAATTATATCTCTTACTACACCGCACATGCCCCCAATCATTGCTGATTTACCCACTCTAGTAAATTGCTGTACAGCAGAATTTCCTCCTATAATTGCATTGTCGTCTATATGAGCGTGTCCTCCTAAAGGAACATTGTTAGCTAAAATTACATTATTTCCTACAAAGCAATCATGAGCAATATGTGCTGAAACCATAAATAAACAATTGCTACTAACTTTTGTTAAACCACCACCACCTTTTGTTCCAGGATTAATTGTAACAAATTCTCTAATTTTATTATTATCGCCAATCTCTAATCTTGTTTCTTCACCCTTATACTTTAAATCTTGTGGATCATTTCCTATTGAAGCAAATGGATAAATATTATTATTTTTTCCAATTATTGTTTGTCCTGTAATGTTAACGTTTGATTGAACAACTGTGCCTTCCCCAATTTCGACATTAGGACCTATCACTGAATAGGGACCAATTTTTACATTTTCAGAAATTCTAGCTTTAGTATCAATAATTGCTGTTTTATGAATCATTTATTTTTTCTCAAAAATTCTTTAATATTCTTTGCTGGATATCCCATTACTTTTGTATTGTCTGGAATACTTTTCACAACCCCTGAACCGCCTCCAATTTCTACGTTATTTCCAATTTTAAGATGTCCTGAAATTCCAGCTTGTCCACCAATTTTAACATTACTTCCAATAATAGAGCTACCAGCGATACCTACTTGTCCAGCTATAATAGAATTTTGGCCAATCTTAACATTGTGAGCTATATGTACTTGATTATCTAAATAGGTATTTTTTCCTATAATTGTATTCGACATTGAACCTCTATCTATAGTTGCTCCACATCCAATTTCACAATTATCCTCAATTATTACAATGCCTATGTGTGGATATCTTAAGTTTTGATTCTTCATAGGAAAAAATCCAAATCCATGTTTGCCTATAACACATCTATCTAAAATTCTTACATTCTCTTTAATAATTGTATTTCTAATAATTGTATTCGATCCAATTAAACAATTATTCCCAATATTTACATTTTTTTCAATTATTGAATTGTGACCAATATAACAATTTGATCCAATAGATACATTATCACCAATTAAAACATTTTTTCCAAATTTTAATTTATTTTTAAATTTTGTTTCGAGTATAGAAATTGCAGTATCATCAAAATTATCATTAATTGACTCAGGATAAAACTTAGAAGTTAATTTGGATACTGAAACTAAAACGTTTTCAACAATTAATGAATTACAATTTTTGGGTAAGTCGTTTTTTAAGGTTTCTGTAGTTATACAAAAAGATGCTTTTGTATTCTTAGCAATTTCTTTATATTTTTTAGAATGATAAAAAGTAATATCAGCATTTGTCGAAGAATATAAATCTTTTATATCTAAAATTTCTTTATCAACTTTTAAATCTTCAATTTTAATACCTAAATATTTTAAGATCTCAGATATTAATATTGGGCCATAGTTTTTAAAGAAAGGATGTGACATAAATTCTTTTAACAAAGCATTGATAAATTGGTTATCAAGATTTATTGCTATTTATTTCTTATCTACAATTGTTGCGGACCAAATGGCATCAGCCATTTTTTTACCATCAACAAAAGCATCACCTTTGTATTTCCAAACACGGCCATGAGATCTTATTGCCTCAATTTTTAAAATCAAATCACAATCTGGAATAACTGGATTTCTAAATCTTGCTTTTTCAATACCCATTAAAAAAACTAATTTATTTTCATATGTCGATTTATCTAATCCATGAGCTGTTAATGCTGCAGCCGCCTGACCAAAAGACTCAACAATTAACACACCTGGCATCACAGGGTTATTAGGAAAATGGCCTTGTACAAAAAAACTGTTTTTTTTTACTTTAACTAAAGCGGTAGCAGAATGTAATTTTTTAATATCATAAAGTTCATCAATTAATAGCATGGGCTCTCTATGAGGAAGCAAGTCAGAAATTTGTTTTTTGTTTAATTTAATCATTATTTAAATTTGTATCTAAAAATTCAGTTAATTCTTTGGTTATGTCATAATTTTTATTAGCTATAAATACATTTTTTTTATCTAAAATTATTTTAATTGATTTAGTTTCCATAAAGTTCTCAATTAACGGTGTTATTTTTTTAAAATAAATATTTAATTCATCATTTTTAATAGTTTCAAATTCTTTAACTTTTTTAGCTTTCACATCTTGATATTTTTTAAATTTCTCTTTTAACACAATTATTTTTTTATCTAATTCCTGTTTTGAGGCGATATTTTTTATCTTATTTATTTCATTTTCTAATGTTTGTAATTCTTCTTCATCTAATTTAAGTTCTTTAATATTTTGAGAATTTATTTTATTTAATTTATTTATTATAATTTTACCTGAGCTAGAATTATTAAGTATATAATCAATATCCAAAAAAAATATTTCACTTTTTACATTTGTAGGAGATATATTTACTATGATAAAAAGGAAAATAAAAAATTTTTTCATTATTAATTTAAAAACTTGTTCCTAAATTAAATCTGAAAGTTTCTGTTTTATCACTATCAGCTTTAGTAATTGCTGTAGCTAATGTAAAGTTTAAAGGTCCAATTGGTGTCAACCAATCTATACCAATACCAAGTGAACTTCTAATTTCACTTCCCTCGTCATCTCCATCAAAATAATCGACTCCCCAGACATTTGCTGCATCCATAAAAACTAAAAAATCGATATTTTCTGCATTTTCTAAAATTTGCGGTATTGTTGAAGAAAAATTAATTGATGCTGCATAATTTCCACCAATATAATCTTCACCATCTTTTGGGCCAAATCTTCCTCTCTGAAAACCTCTAAGTCTTTTAGAAGGTAAGATTATACGTTCAGAAAGTTTAATATCCTCATCTTTAAGCGACACTGCAGATCTCAAATAGAAAGATAAATTTGAAATATTATTTTCGTAAAGTTCAGTAAAGTATTGATACAAATATGTATTACTTAGTGTGGCAGTTTCACTAATAACAGGTAAATCAACAAAATACTGACTTCTAAAACCATCTGAAGCTTGGAATCTTTGATTTCTAGTATCATAATCGAAGCTTAAATTTATAAAACTATCCCAATAATTTCCTTCTTGAGTTTTCTGTCTTGTAGATGCTGTGCTATCAGTTTCAATTTTTTCATAATAATTTGAGTTTCCTAAGCCGAGTCTTAAATTATCTAAAAATTCAAAATTTGTACCAATTGAAAAACCTGTTTTGTTTGTCTTGTATCCAAATGCAGATAATCTATCTGTTTCAATTGCTTCAGTAGAAAAATTGATTGATTTATCAGTATTTCTGAAATTTGGATTTGTTACCGAAAAAAGACCTTTTAAACTTTCTTCTGAGAGAGTAAAGTTAGCATCTAAAGTTATACCTTTACCAAGATAATTATTTTCTTTAACGCCAAAAGCAATAGTACTTCCGGAAGTACCGACGCCAGCACCTGCAGATATTTCTCCTGTTGCTTTTTCCTCTATATTAATATTTATAACCTTTAAGTCTGGGGAACTTCCTTGAACCGTCTCAGAGGTTACATTTTTAAAAAAATTAAGACTCTTCAAATTATTAACTGATTTATTTGCTAAAATCTCATTATAAGGATCACCTTCATCTATCTCAAACTGATTTCGGACTACATTTTCTCTCGTAACGTTATTACCTAAAATATTTATTTTCTCAACAAAGAAAGTTTCGGTTTGATTTATAACAAATTCTAAATTAATTTTTTGATTAACAATATTTTCAATTACATTTGCTGATATAGATTGAAATTGCTCTAATATAGTTATTTTTTCAACTTCTTCTAAAATCTTTGCAACTTGATTAATAGAGTACGGTTCACCTTTTAGTTTTTTAAATAATTTATTCAAACTTTGAAAGTTTTGTTCATCAAAATCATCCGGGATTTTTAGATTTAAATTGTTAAAATAAAATCTATTACCAGCTGTAATATTGTATACTAATTCAAATTCATTTTGATTAACAAGTTTTGCGAAAGATGAATCTATCTTTATATTATAAAAACCTCTATTAAGATAAAAATTCTTTAACAATCTTAAATCTAGAGAGATAATGTTTTCATTTAAATATTTTTTTCCTGTTACAAATTTCCAAAATTTATATTCTTCACTAACAATTACACTTTTTAATTTTTTATCTTTAAATTTTTTATCCCCAATAAAGGAAATTTTTTTAATTTTTGCTTTATCACCAATATCAATTTTATAATTTAAATTTATAAGATTATCATTTAAGTTTTCTACATAAACATCAACTATAGAAAAATAATATCCAATTGATTTTAAAGCATTTTTAATCTTTTCTACATCTTCGCTCAATAAAATCTTATTAAATGAAGATCTTGGTTTTAAATTTAGATTTTTCTTAATTTCATCTTCAATTTTTTTTGCTTTGATCCCTTCGTAATTGATATTTTGGATTATAGGATTTTCTACAACAATAATTTTAAGGATTTCATTATTTAAACTTACAGCTACATTCTCAAAAAAATTAGTATCATATAAATTTTTTAATATTGAATTAATATCTGATGAATTAAGATCATCATCAATTGAAACTTGGGAGAACATTTTAATTGTATCATCAGATATTCGATCATTTCCAATAATTTTAATCTCTTTAACAATTTCGGATAAAGATGAGCTGATGAAAAAAATTATATATATCAACACAGAAAATGATATTTTAAGAATATTAAATTTCATAATTTTTTATACACACATAGCATTAATTTTTAAATGTACTTTTTTACTTAAATTAATTATATCTTTGATATTTCGTGGATAAATACTTTTCATTTTTTTAAAATCTGAAAATTCAACTACTTTAAGTAAATTTTTGCTTATATCAGTATATTTTATTTTTTTATTTAAGTATTGCGAAACCAATGCATCATTAGCTGATACAATTACAGTCTCAAATAAAGTATTTTTCTCAGATAATTTGTTAATTAGTTTTATAACAGGAAATTTTTTAGCATTAATTTTTTCAAGTGATAGATTATTAAGCTTCTTTAAATCAATATGATGATTATCATTAAACTTTTGTATATTTGATGTATTGAGGGTATTATAAATAGGAATTTCCATTGTAGTGTCATGAGCAATTAACTTGATCATCTTATCCTTAAAAACAATTATTGCATGTAAGTATGATTGTGGATGAATTAATATTGAAAGCTGTTTGTATTTTAAATTAAATATTTTTTTTGCTTCTATAATTTCAAAAACCTTATTCATCATAGTTGATGAGTCAATGCTAATTTTTTTTCCCATTTTCCAGTTTGGGTGTTTTACTATTTTGTTTATTTTTAATTTATCAAATTTTTTTGTCGGTACTTTGAGTAAAGGACCCCCAGATGCTGTTAAATGAATCTTTTTTACGTTTGTTGAGGTATTACCTTTAAGTGCATACCATATTGAAAAATGCTCTGAGTCAACTGGAATAAAATTAGTTTGATATTTTTTTAATTCCTTTAAAATTAAATTCCATGCACATATAATTGACTCTTTATTTGCTATAGCTAATTTCTTTGTATATTTAATTAATTCAATAGTTGGGTATAAACCATCTAATCCAACAATTGAACTCATTGCATAATCAATTCTTTTTTTTTTTAAAATTTTCTTAATTGAATTAAAATTATTATAAATATTAATTTTTTTATTTAAAAACTTGTTTTTATGTTCTTTAAAAACTTTAGCATCAGATAAAATAACATTTTTAACATTAAATAATTCTGCCTGAAATAAAAGTTTTTTATAATTTTTATTTGCCGTTAAAAGTTTAATTTCAAAATTTTGTCGATCTTTATCAATAATTTTTAGTAAAGATTCACCAATCGAACCTGTTGAACCTAATATTACAATCTTATTTTTCATATCGAAATCTCAAAAAATTTAAAAATTAGTATACCGACTGGGATTGCTAAAAGCATACCGTCAATTCTATCCAGGAAACCTCCATGACCTGGTAAAATTTTTCCTGTATCTTTTACTTGAGCTTTTCGTTTTAAAAAGGAGATAAATAAATCACCAATCTGACAAAATAAGGAAACAAATAATGTAATAAAGATAAAATTGATTAAATTAAAAATATTTCCTTCCAAAGAAAAATAAAAGATAGGTACTAATATTAATGATAAAATAAACGAACCTATAGTGCCTGAAATTGTTTTATTTGGACTTATCTTCGTTAATTTTTTCCCCTTAAAAATTTTTCCAAATAATAATCCGCCAATATCAGAACAAATGCATACACAAAAAAGATAAAAAATTGTTATTTTATATTTTTCTTCAGAAATACCAGTAAACACTACTAAAGAAAATATGATAATATAAATTAAGCTAACTAAATTAATAATATATCTTAAATAAATATTATTTAATTTTTTTTTTTGTATAATTTTTGAAATTAATCCTCGAAATTCAATGAATGATATAAATGATATAAATATTAAAGAAATAACTAAAATATAAAAATTATAAAAAGAAAGAGCTAAAAAAATAATTAAAAAAATTGCAGTTATTATCCTTTTTAATAAATCTTTCAAACTCATACATTTCCAAAATTTCTTTTTATAGATTTAAATTTTCTAATAATATTATTATAATCCCTAATATTAAAATCTGGCCATAATTTCTTTATAAAAAAAATTTCTGAATATGCTAATTGCCAAAGTAAAAAATTACTTAATCTCTGTGTATTTCCAGTTCTAATAAGAATATCTGGATCAGGTATATTTGCTGTTTGAAGACATTTCTGAAAGTTTTTTTCATTTATTGATTTATTGATTTTTCTTAACTTTTTAAATGCGTTTATTAATTCATATTTTGACCCATAGTTTAAAGCTAAATTTATTTGTAATTTATTGTTTTTATTTGTTTTTCTTTCACAAGAAATTAAAAGATTATTCAATTTTGAAGAAAAATTTTTTACACCTATAATTTTTAATTTAATATTTTTTTTATTTAAATCTTCAATTTTATTTTGTAGAAAATTTTCTAATAAATTAAATAAATAATTTATTTCTTTTTTAGGTCTTTTCCAATTTTCAGTAGAAAATGCATATAAGGTTAAATATTTTATATTTTTTTTTATTGTTTCGTTAATAATTTCTTCTAAAGATTTTAATCCAGCCTTATGTCCTTCATTTCTTGATTTTTTATATTTTAATCCCCACCTCCCATTACCATCCATGATAATGGCTACATGATTAAGATGGTTCATATTGTCATTATTTCTTTTTCTTTAGAAGAAACTTTTTTGTCTACTGAGTTTATATGTTCGTCTGTAATAATCTGGACTTTCTTTTCATGTGCTTTTTCATCATCTTCTCCTATTTCTTTTGATTTCAAAAGTTTCTTAAGATCTTCATTTGCTTCTCTACGTATATTTCTTATTGAAACTTTACATTTTTCACCAATAGATTTAATTATTTTTTTAAGTTCATTTCTTCTTTCTTCATTTAATTCTGGAACAGGAAGTCTAATTAACTGACCATCTATTTGAGGATTTAATCCTAAATCTGACTTTTTAATTGCAGCATCTACTAATGAGACATTGTTTGCATCCCAAATCTGAATATTAATCATTCTTGGCTCTGGTGTTGTTATGCTTCCAATTTGATTAATCGGCATTTGCTGACCATATACATCTACTTTAACAAGATCCAACATTGATGCATTTGCTCTACCTGTTCTTAAAGAAGATAGTTCTTTTGAGAAAACCTCAATGGCTTTATCCATTTTAAGGCTGTATGATTTCTCATCAAACATTTATTCTCCAATCTTAATCCTATAGAACTCTTTGATCTTCAAATCAGCTATAGAAAGCTCTTTTAAAACATCTTGTACTTTTTTCTTAGGCTCCATAACCCAAGCCTGTGTTAAAAGAGCATTTTCCTCTTTAAACTTGTTCATCTTACCTAAGCTAATCTTTTTTGCAATATCTTCTGGTTTACCTGAATTTTTTAATTCTTCAGTAACCAACTCTTGTTCTTTGTTAATAATAGATTGATCAATTAAACTCGATTCTAATGCTAAGGGGTTTGACGCTGCAATATGCATTGATAATTGTTTACTAAATGTTTTAACAGTTTCTGAATTTTCCTTAGTATCTAATGAAACCATAACAGCTAATTTTGCAACATTATCTTTTACAACAGTATGAAGATAGTGATTATTTACCCCCTTGGAATTTTGAATCGTTTTAGCTTTACCAATAGTAATTTTTTCTCCAATTTTTGCAATTAAAGCAACTAAATTATCTTCAACTGTTTGACCATTTCTCATTTTAGATAATTTCAATTCAACAACATTGGAATTTTTTTCATTATTTATTTCGCTTAATTCTTTAACAAATGAAATAAAGTCATCATTTTTAGCAACAAAATCTGTTTCACAGTTTACTTCAATAACTGAGGTCTTTGTATTATCTCCACTAACTACTACAACTCCTTCTTTTGCATCTCTTGACATTTTTTTTGAAGCTTTTGAAATTCCTTTAACCCTTAAAATTTCAATTGCCTTATCTAAATCACCATTTGATTCTTTTATAGCTAGGTTGCAATCTTTAAATCCAGCTCCAGTGGCTTCTCTAAGCTTTTTAACCTTTTCTATATCACTCATCAGTTTAACTTCTCCTTACCTTCTTTAGAAAATTTTTTATCCAATTTTTCTCTATCTAATTCTTGAACAGTTTTTGTTTTATTCTCATCTTTATTATCTTTAACTTGATTTTTTTTTGATTCATCTAAAGATATGGAGCTTTTGGCATTGTTTATTGTTTCTTTAATTAAATTACAATAAAGATCTATAGCTCTTCTTGCATCATCATTACCTGGAATCGGATAATCAATATTATCAGGACTTGAGTTGCTATCTAATATAGCAATAATAGGTATACCTAATTTAGCTGACTCAGCGATAGCTAATGATTCATAGTTTGTGTCAATTACAAAAACTAAGTCAGGTACTTTTTTCATTTCGGCTATTCCACCTAAAGATCTTTGTAACTTATCTTTTTTAACGCTCATTTTTAGAAGTTCTTTTTTTGTAAAACCTCTATTTTCTGCTACCAAATCAGTTTCTAATTTTTTTAACTTTTTAATGGAATTTGAAATTGTACCCCAATTAGTTAACATACCACCTAACCACCTATAATTTACAAAATATTGATCTGTTTCTTTTGCTACTTCTGCAATAGCTTCTGATGCTTGTTTTTTTGTTGATACAAATAATATTTTTCCATTATTTGCTATTGTGTTGTAGACTTTTTCAAGAGCTACTTTAGTAAGCTCAAGAGTTTGTGTTAAATCAATAATATGTATTGAATCTCTTTTTCCAAAAATATATTTCTTCATTTTTGGATTCCATCTTAATGTTTTATGGCCAAGGTGTACGCCTGCCTCTAATAATTGTTGAATTGTTACGTTAGGTATTTTCATATTTATTCCCGGTTAAGCCACCACAGTAATTTCCAATTAAGGACCGGAGGTATAAAACCAACAACTGTGTGCGTGTTAATTTAAATTATGGATTATTTACAAATATTTACTGTATTTCACAAGTAATTATTTAATTAATAATAGCCTGAATTTCTTGATTTCTTAGAAGATTTAGAGATTTTCTGTCTATTTTACGCGTATTTTTTAATCTAAATTTAAGAACATTATCTTTGGTAACTAAATTAATGTTTACAATAGTTTTACCTTCATCTCTCAAAATTTTAGATATTTTTTTTATTTGTTCTTCAGATTTTAGTTCGAATGATACCTCGTTTATAGGACTGTTAAATAAATCTTTAAGTGAGGCTATTTTTTGAACATTAATTCTAGTTAGTCGATTTTCATCATTAGAAACATTTTTAAATAAAGTTAAAATAAAAGAGTTACCATCTTTCAAAATTTCTCTATTTATTTCTAAAACATCTGAAAAAATAAAAAGCTCAAATACACTTGTTAAATCTGTCAATTTTAAAACAGCATAAGAATTTCCTTTTGCAGTTTTTCTTTCTTGAACCTTTAATAATGTTGCAGCAATGTTAGAGTCTTTTAAATCTTCTTTAGAAATAAAAGTTGAATAATCTGTTATTTTATAATCATTAAAAATTTCTGTAAATTGATTTAACGGATGGTCTGAAATAAAGAAACCTACAGATTCAAATTCTTTTGATAATCTTTCTTCAAATTTCCAATCTTCAATTTTAATTATAATATCATCCTGAGTACTTTCCTCTTCTGAAAATAAATCAATCTGATTAGTAGATTTATTATCAAATATATTTTTACTTTTAGCTATAATTGCGGGAATAGAATTATACAAAGCCTGTCTATTTGAGTTTAAATTATCAAATGCACCTGCTTTAACTAAACCTTCTAATTGAAGTTTGTTTATATCTTTTGGATTTACTCTATTTATAAAATCATGAATTGTCTCAAATTTTCCATTTAAAATTCTTTCCTCAACTATATTTGATATTGCCTCGTAACCTACAGCTTTAATTCCTCCTAATGCATAATAAAATTTATCATCAATTGTTCTAAAATCAGCAAAGCATTCGTTTATATCTGGACGGACAACTTCAACATTTAATCTTTTTAATTCTTCGTAAAACTCACTTAACTTATTTTGATTAGATATATCCATAGTCATTGAAGCAGCAATGAACTCTTTTGGATAATATGTTTTTAAAAATGCTGTTTGATAAGAAATAATTGCATATGCAGCTGCGTGACTTTTATTAAAGCCGTATTCTGCAAACGGTTCAATTTTTAAAAAAATTCCAGCAGCAACATCTTTTGCTATTCCATTTTTAACAGCTCCAGCAATAAACCCTTGTTTTTGTTTTTCAAGTTCTGCTCTTTTCTTTTTACCCATTGCTCTTCTCAAAAGATCAGCTTGTCCAGCTGTAAATCCTGACAATTTTTGTGCAATCTGCATTACTTGTTCTTGATAAATAATTACTCCATAAGTTGGTTTTAAAATATCCTCTAGAAGTGGGTGTAAATAATCTGGTTTTTGCTTTCCATGTTTGCAATCATTGTATGTTGGAATATTACTCATTGGTCCCGGTCTATATAGAGCAACTAGTGCAATAATATCTTCAATATGATTTGGCTTCATTTGAGTTAAAGCTTCTCTCATACCAGAACTTTCAATTTGGAATAAGCCAACTGTTTTACCTGTAGACATTAAATCAAAAACTTTTTGATCTTCGTAACTAATTTTATCTATATCAAAATCTTTATTTTTTTTTCTTACAAGTTTTTGTGTATTATTAATTACTGTGAGTGTTTTTAAGCCCAAAAAATCAAATTTTATTAAACCAGCATTTTCAGCTGAATACATATCAAATTGTGTAGATGGTAATAATAAATCTGCAGAAACATCTTTATACAAAGGAACAACTTCAGTGAGTTTTTTATCTGCTATGACTACTCCAGCAGCATGAGTTGCAACATTCCTATTGAGACCCTCTAATTTTAAAGAGAGATCAGTAAGTTTCTTCACTCTTGAATCATCATTTATAAGTTTTTGTAATCGTGGCTCACCAGCAATGCACTGTGTTAGATTTTGTGGCCTAGATGGATCAAAAGGTATCATCTTTGATATGCTGTCAACAAATCCATATGATAATCCCAAAACTCTTCCAACGTCTCTAATTACCATTCGTGCTTTTAACTTACCAAATGTTATAATGTGAGCTACACTGTCTTTATATTTTGTTGTTAAATACTCAAAAACTTGATCTCTTTTATCCTCACAAAAATCGATATCAAAGTCTGGCATTGAAATTCTATCTGGATTTAAAAATCTTTCAAAAATAAGATTAAATTTTATTGGATCGACGTCTGTAATTGATAAACACCAAGCTACTAATGAACCAGCACCTGAGCCTCTTCCAGGACCTACAGGGATATCATTATTTTTAGCCCATTTAATATAGTCGGCAACTATAAGAAAATAACTAGAATATTTCATTTCTATAATAATAGAAAGTTCATGATTAAGTCTCATCTTATATTCTCTATAAGAATTGTTATTTTCTAAATCTTCATCACTTAAATTAAAGATATTATTGAATTTGACTTTTAATCCCTTTATGGAATCTTTTTTTAAAATTTCATCTGCATTTCCATCTTTATCGCTGCTAATATTAGGCAATATTGGGTTTGAAAATAACGGTCTATAACTACATCTTAATGGAAAATTATAATTATTTTCTAAAGCTTCAGGTAAGTCAGCAAATAATTCGGACATCTCTGAGTTAGTTTTTAAATAATGTTGGTCAGTAAATCTTAATCTGTTTTTTTCATTCACATATGTCTTATTACCAATACAAATTAAAGCATCATGAGCTTCATGCATTTCTTTATCTAAATAAAAAACTTCATTAGTTGCAATAATAGGTATTTCCAAATCTAAAGATTTTTTTAAATTAAATTTTTCAAATCCAATTTCATTTTGATCATTATGTCTTTGAATCTCTAAGTAAAATCTGTCATTAAAAGTATTTTTAATTTTATTATAAAGCTCATCAATTTCACTAAACTTTCCTTTGTCAAATAATTTACCAAATAAACCAAAAACAGTTCCTGAAAATACAGCAACACCTTTGGAATTGCTTAATAATAATTCAAAATCTAAATGTGGATCTGACAATTCGTCGTTTTCCAAATACGATAAAGATGAAAGTTCTATTATATTTTTATATCCAACCTCATCTAGAGCAAACAAAGGAATTAAACCTGTTGTTTCTCCGATTTTAAAATTAATTTGTGTTCCGATTATTGGTTGAGTTCCAGACTTTGATATTTTTTCAGCAAATTCAAGTGCACCACATAAATTTGAAGTGTCACACAAACCTAGAGATTTTATTTTATTTTTCTTAGAGTATTCTTGCAAATCATCAATTCTAGCTGCTCCTTCACAAATAGAATATTGAGTGTGAATTTTTAGATGATTAAAATTTTGAGAATTAGACTCAGGCATTAGATAGTTTTATACTACCATCTACCATCTCCAATATGCAATCTGCCTTATTGGCAAAAAATCTATTATGAGTTGCAAATATAATAAGTCTATCCCACCTTTTTTGTTTGTTTAAAAGTTCAAAAACATCTTTTGCTGTTTCCATATCCAAACTTCCAGTTGGCTCATCTGCTAAAATAATTTCAGGATCATTTACAATTGCTCTTGCTATAGCAACTCTTTGAGCTTCACCGCCTGATAGTTGAGAAGGAAAATGATCTGCCCTCTTAGAAAGACCGACTTTTTTGAGTAATTTTTCTGCATTAGATATTGCTAATTCTTTATTGTCATTAATTGCAAGTGAGGCCAAATATATATTTTCTAAAGCAGTAAAATCTGGGAGAAGATTATTTTGTTGATAAACAATTCCTATTTTTTTGGATCTATAAACATCATTTTTTTCAGATTCATTGAAATTTACTGGAATTTTATCAAAATTGATTGATCCTGATGATGGTCTATCGATCAATGAAATTAAATTTAATAGAGTTGATTTACCTGACCCAGATGGACCCATTATAGAATAGCTTTTACCTTTATCAAATTTTTGAGAAAGATTTTTTAACACATTAACCGTTTTTTCGGTTTTAAATGTTTTAAATATTTTTTTTAATTCAAGAAAATTATTCATATTTTAAAGATTTAATCGGGTCTAGTTTAGCAGCTTTAAAAGCAGGAAAAATTGAAACTATTATTGTTATAATTATTGAACAAATTGATATTAAAAAAATTGATGTCGGATCTATTTCCGAAGGCATCTTACTTAAAAAATAAATCTCCTCTGGAAATAAAGTTATATTGAATACTGAGCTAAGAAATTGTCTAAAATTTTCTATGTAAAGAGAAAAAGTTACACCTAAAAAAATTCCAAAAATAGTAGCTGATGTTCCTATTATTACCCCTACTAAAAAAAATATTTTTACAATTGATTTATTTAACACACCAATTGACTTCAAAATTGCGATATCTCTTGTTTTGTTTTTAACTAAAATTGTTAATCCAGAAATTATATTAAATGCTGCAACAATAATTATTAATGACAGGATAATAAACATTACATTTCTTTCTACTTTTAAAGCAGAAAATAATGAATTGTTCATATCTGCCCAACTAAAAACAAATTCTTCATCAAAAATTTCTTGAACAATAAATTTTTGCTGCTCAATTTTATTTGGGTTTTTTAGATAAATTTCTAAATTTCTATCCTCTGACTTATAGTCAAAAAAATCCTCAAGAGTACTCAAGTTAATAAATGCGATATTATTGTCAAACTCAGCCAAACCACTATTGTAAATTGATGCTACCAAAAAAGTTTTTTGTTTTGGCATACTACCAATAATTGTTTCTACCCCTGATGGAGAAAGTAAAGTTAATTCATCACCTATTTTTAGATCTAAAGAAAAACTTAATTCATTGCCTATAGAAATATAGTTTCTATTTAATTGACCTTTGTTCCCTTTAAATTTTTCATTTTTTACAATTTCTAAATTTGGAAAGTCATTTGTTTTATATCCACGTAATACTATACCTTTTGATGTATCGTTTTTAAGTATAATAGCTTCACCAGAGTTGCTTAAAATGATATTTTCTGAAATTAATTTTAAATTTGTTTTATTTATTTTTTTTTCATCAATTGGATTTCCATAACTTTTTACAGTTATGTGTGAGTTAAAGCCTACTATTTTATTAATCAGCTCAGTTCTAAATCCGTTCATAACTGACATCACAATAATAAGAACTGCAACTCCAAGACTTATTCCTATAAAAGAAAAAATAGATATAACATTCAAAAAGCCATCTTTTTTTCTGGCTTTTAAAAATCTAAAAGTAATTTCTTTTTCTAAAGTAGAAATCAAATTGAATTTTTTTGTTTAGTTATAATTTCTATAATTTTACTTAATGGTAAATTTTGAGTTTTACCACTGGTTTCGTTGAACTCTAATAAATCACCCTCACTTTTCTTACCTATAATAATTTGATATGGGACACCAATTAAATTCATTTTTTTAATTTTTGATGAGAAATTCTCATCTGTATCATCAATGATTGCATCAATATTATTTTTGATTAATTCTATATTTATATTATTTGCTTTATCTAAAGCTGAGGTGTCATTTTTATTTATCATAGGTATTAAAGCAATATCATAAGGAGCAACAGACAATGGCCATTTCATGATTTCATTTTTATCATCGTATTTAGCCTCAATTATAGCCCCTACTAACCTTGACACACCAATTCCATATGAACCCATTTTAACAAAATCTTTTTTTCCTCCTGGTAAATCAACAGATGCTCCCATTGGTTTTGAATACTTGTCACCAAAATAAAATATATGACCTACTTCGATACCTTTTGTAATCAATTGATTCTCCTTAGAAACAATTTTTTCAAACTCTTCTTTATTAAACTTTTCATCAGTTACAGCATAAAATTGTTCATATTTTTTTCTCATACTTTCCAATGATACTTTTTCTATTTCAGTATCATCACTATTAAGATCGAATATTCTTTTATCTGTGAAAATTTTACTTTCTCCTGTATCAGCAAGAATAATAAATTCATGAGATAAGTTTCCACCTATAGGTCCTGTATCAGCAGCCATGGGTATTGCTGTCAAAGATAATCTTTTAAATGTTCTTAAATAAGAAAGAAAGAATTTATTATAAGAATAAAAAGCTTCTTCATCTGATACATCAAATGAATAGGCATCTTTCATATAAAACTCTCTACCACGCATAATTCCAAATCTAGGTCTAATTTCATCTCTGAACTTCCATTGAATATGATACATAAGTTGCGGGAGTGATTTATAAGATTTTATTGAAGATCTAAAAATTTCAGTAACTTGCTCTTCATTAGTTGGTCCATATAACATTTCTCTATTTTGACGGTCGGTTATTCTTAACATCTCTTCACCATAATCATCATAACGACCACTTTCTTTCCAAATTTCACTGGATTGAATTGTTGGCATTAATATTTCTTGAGCTCCAATTTTGTTTTGTTCCTGTCTGACAATATCTTCTATTTTTTTCATTACCTTAAAACCTAAAGGTAACCATGAATAAATTCCTGCAGAGGCTTGCTTGATCATGCCTACTCTCAACATCAATTGATGAGATTTAATTTTTGCTTCTGAAGGATTATTTTTCAATATTGGTATAAATGAATTTGATAAAAGCATCTTAATTAATCATATTTCTTAAATTTAAATATTCAAATTTAATTAATAAGTAAATTATTATGAAAATGACAGTAGTAATTCCAGTGCAATAAAGGAATTTTTTAAGCATTTTTGGATTTTCAGGTGAGCCAGGATCCTCACCATCAATTTTTACAGTCTTTGTTCGATTCACATCAATAGGTAAAATAGCAAAAAAAACTAACCACCATATAATTATATAGATAATAGCTAAGCCTGTTACGCTCATTAAATTCTTACTAAATTGATATTGGTAAAAGGTTTTTTCCCTGTTCTCTCTTTAGAAAATTTTCTACAGGCAATTTTTAATGCATCAATAAGATTGTGTTCTTGTTGTTTGCTTCCAATTTTAAAAGTTCTAGAGGTTTTCTCTATTTCCTCTTCTAATCCATAAACAAAATCATCTCGATCATCTACAGGTAAACCACGAAATGAAAGAATAGGGTTGTTGTGTATATTACCTTTGGGTGTAATCATAATTGTTACCTCGAGATATCCATTTGCACTTAAATTTTTCCTATCTTTTATCGATTGTGAATCTGGATCAACACTAACACTGCCATCTAAGTAGAGTCTGCCACTTGGAGCCTTGTCATATACTTCAGGTTTTTCACCTGGATATAACTTAACGATATCACCATTTTCTACTTGAACTGGATGTGGTACTTGCATTTCTTTTGCAAAATTAATGTGCTCTATCATATGTCTATGTTCACCGTGCACAGGTATTACGCACCTAGGTTTTACCCATTGATACATCTCTTTAAGGTCTTCTCTATTTGGATGTCCAGAAACATGTACAAATTCAGTTTCTTCAGATATAACTTCAATTCCATCTTTAACAAGTTGATTGTGAAGTTTATAAAGTTTTTTTTCATTACCAGGTATAATCTTTGAAGAAAAAATTACAGCATCACCTTTTTCAATAAAAACATCTGGATGAACATAACTAGAAATTCTCATCATTGCACCCATTGGTTCGCCTTGACTTCCAGTACATAAATACACAATTTTTTCTCTTGAAAAATTTTTAGCTTCTCTTGGATCAATTGGCTCAATTGTATTTTTTAAATATCCACATTGACGTGCAGCTTTATAAATACGATGCATTGATCTACCAACTAAAGAGATTTGTCTTCCTGTTTGTTCTGCACAATAAAAAGCTGTCTCCATTCTAGCTACATTTGAGGCAAAAGACGTTATGATAATTCTTTTTTTCAATCGAGACATAACGTTTAACATATTTTTTCTTACATCTAATTCTGAACCTGATCTACCAGCGCTAAAAACATTTGTTGAGTCACAAATCATTGCTAGCACGCCTTCTTCACCAATTTCCTTTAATCTTTTTTCGTTTATATTATCTCCAATCAAAGGATTTGGATCTACCTTCCAATCACCAGTATGCAAAATAACTCCTGCGGGAGTTTTTATTCTAAGTCCGTTTGGTTCTAATATAGAATGCGTTAAAGTAATGTATTCAATTTCAAATGGATCCAAGGAAACCTTTCCATTTAACTCAACTATCTTTAGATCATTGTTTATATCGATTTGCTTTTCTCTAAATTTTTCTCTAATTAATACAGCTGTGAAAGGTGTTGCAAAAATTTTACATTGTAATTTTGGCCATAAATGTGCAATTGCACCAATATGATCCTCGTGAGCATGTGTTAAAACTATTCCTAGTAAATTATCTTTTCTTTCTACTATAAATCCAGGATCTGGATAAATTAAATCAACACCAGGAATAGTATCATCTGCAAATGTTACCCCTATGTCGACCATAATCCATTTATGATCACTAGGTTGTCCATAGCCGAACAGATTCATGTTCATACCTATTTCACCTGATCCACCTAAGGGACAAAATAATAGTTCATCTTTCATATTATTTAATTAATTTTGAAATCTTTATTAAACCTTTAATTGTAATATCTTGGTTATGACTTGCTTTCGTTTTTATTGAGTTTTTAAATAAATCTGAAAATCCACCAGTAATAATTACTTTAAAAGATTTTCTGGTCTCCTTCTTAATTAAATTAATAATATTGTCAATTAAACCAGCATAACCCCAAAAAAAGCCTGATCTAACAGCAGAGATTGTATTTTTGCCAATTACTTTATTAATCCTTTTTAAATCTATTTTTGGTATCAAAGTTGCTTTGTCAGACAAGGTATTAAGAGATAATCTCACACCCGGAGCAATAATTCCTCCAAAATAAGTATTTTTAATTAGTACATCAAAAGTTGTTGCTGTACCAAAATCTAAAATTATAAAATTATTTTTATTGTTCATTAAACTTATAGCATTAGTAATTCTGTCTGAGCCTACCTGTTTATAATCTACTTTGATTTTTATAAGTGATTTTAAGTTTAATTTTTTAACCTCATAGCATTTTAGTTTAACTTTTTTTGATAAAAATTTGTTAATTATAGAAAATGTTTTTGGAACGACACTACAAAATAATATTTTTTCAATTTTATTTAATTGAATTTTATTTTTTTTAAATAAAATATTAAGCTGCCTGTTATTTACAGATTTTGACAAAAAAGTAATTTTTTTTGAAATTTTATTATTTTTAGAAACAATACATAATTTTGTTTCTGTATTACCAATATCACCTAGAATATACATTATTTAATTTTATACAATTTAGATAAATTTTTTTCAAAGAGTTGTTTTAGTTTATTTTCTACGATTAATTTACTAATACTTTTTTTAGTTTCCTCTTGCAAGTTTGTGGCTGGATAATTCCTTATAATTGGATTTTTTTTAATATTTATGCCTATGCCAGTAATTAAAAATTTTTTACCTCTTACAAATATGATTTCTTGTAAAATGCCACTAATTTTTTTTTTATCAATTAATAAGTCATTGGGTTTTTTAAATAAAATTTTTTTACTTGTATATAACGAGAGTAATTTTTTTACTAAAAGACAATTGATTTTTGTTATAGCATTAATCGTTAGTTTCGTTTTATTTAGTTCATTGAAAAAAGAGATAAATAAATTTCCTTTTGATGATATCCATTTTCTTCCATACTGTCCTCTACCATTCACTTGTGTTTCAGCAACAACCATACCTAAGTTGTATTTAGTTTTTTTGATAATTCTTATTGCAGTATTGTTTGTGCTTTTAACTTTTTTAAATTTAAATTTTTTTAATTTCATGAAATAATATTAATTCTTGAAACAACTTCTATTAACTGACTTGGGAATATGAAGTATAAAAGAATTAATATCGTTGAAACTGTAAGTGAAAATTTTAACCATAAGCTATGGTCCGTATCGTATTTGTCTTTTTCTTTATCAAAGTAAATTATTTTTATAATTCTTAAATAATAAAAAGCTGCAATTACGGTAGATAACAATCCTACTATAGCTAAGAAAAACATTGATTGTTCTAATACAGCTTTAAAAACATAAAATTTAGCAAAGAAACCAGCTAGAGGCGGTATTCCAGCTAAAGAAAACAGTATTACAAGCAAACATAGAGATAATAGTGGATGGTTTTTTGATAATCCTGAGAGATCTTCAATATCCTCATAATATTGATCCTTTCTTCTTAACATCAATAGACACGAGAAAAGAGCTAAATTCATAACTACGTATATTGAAATATAGATTATTGAACTTTGAATTCCTTCATTCGAAGCTGTAGCTAGTCCTGCTAATGTGTAACCAATATGTCCAATAGAGCTATAAGCAATTAGTCTTTTAATATTAGTTTGTCCTATTGCAGCAACCGCTCCAAAAACCATGGAAGCAATGGATAAGAAAATTATTATCATTTGCCATTGATCAATTAAATTTTGGAAAGGAACATATAAAAATCTTATAAATACAGTTAAAGCAGCGATCTTTGGTACAATTGTAAAAAATAAAGTTACAGTTGTTGGTGACCCTTCATAAACATCAGGTGCCCACATATGAAATGGAACTGCAGAAATTTTAAATGCTAAACCAACTAAGATAAATACAATTCCAAATGTTAAAACATATTCATTAGAATTTAATTGATTTGATATTATATCAAAATTGGTTGAGCCAGAAAAACCATAAACTAAAGAACATCCATATAATAATAATCCTGAAGATAGTGCACTCAAAACAAAATATTTCAAACCAGCTTCAGATGATTTTAGTTGATCTCTATTATATGTTGCTAATACGTAAAGAGCTAATGATTGTAATTCTAAGCCCATATAAAAAACAATTAAATCATTTGAACTAATCATCACCATCATACCAAGTATAGAGCTCAAAATAAGAACTGGGTATTCGATATTGTATATTTTAAATGTTTTTAAATAGGTTGATGAAATAACTAAAACTAAAAAACCTCCAATTAAAGTTATAATTTTCATTAGTGAAGACATACTGTCAATCACAACACTTTCATTAAACAAAGTTTCCCTACTAACCGAGAACGTTTCGTTTATTGTTATTATTGCTGCAATTAAAATTGTAAACAAAGATAGATTGAAAGTGATTTTTGAACTATTTTTTTTAAAAACACCCAAAACAAGTAAAAACATTATCGAAAGAGAAATAAATATTTCAGGTAATACTAAATTTAAATTTTCCATATTATTTACTAGCTATATTTGTATTATGCATATTAATTAGATCTGTCACTGAAACTTCTATAGTATTTATCAACGGATCTGGATAAAATCCGAAGAATAAAGTTGGAACTGCTAGACAAGATAAAATCAGATATTCTGATCTATTTAAATCAAACATCTTCTTCAAGTCTTCGTTATTTAGCTTTCCAAAAACTACTCTTTTATATAACCAAAGCATATATGCGGCTCCAAGTATTACTCCTAAACTAGCAATTACAGCTACTAGAAAATTATCCTTAAAAGCACCCATTAAAATTAAAAATTCTCCAATAAAACCACTTGTTCCTGGTAACCCCAATGCTGCCAATGTAAACAGCATAAATAAAATTGAATATTTGGGTATTATTGTAACTATTCCTCCATACGAATTAATCATTCTTGAGTGCATCCGATCGTACACAACACCTACACATAAAAAAAGTGCTGCTGAAACTAGACCATGACTGATCATTTGAATAATGCTTCCTTCAATTCCTTGTTGTTGAAGAGTAAATATTCCTAATGTCACAAATCCCATGTGAGCAACAGAAGAATAAGCTATTAACTTTTTCATGTCCTCCTGCATTAGAGCAATAAAAGAAGTGAATATAATTGCTATAACACTCAAAGTGTAAATTAAGGGTGTAAAAACTTCCGAAGCAACAGGGAATAAACCTAGAGAAAATCTGATAAAACCATAACCTGCCATCTTTAATAAGATCGCTGCTAATAATACAGATCCTGCAGTTGGGGCTTCAACGTGAGCGTCTGGCAACCAAGTATGTACTGGCCACATAGGGGTTTTAACTGCAAAAGAACTAAAGAATGCTAACCATAAAAGATTTTGATATTTAGCATCTATTCCAAGTTCATAAAGTTGAACAACATCAGTCGTACCTGTAATCCAATAAATAGAAATTATTGCAACTAACATTAAAACAGAACCTAGTAATGTATATAAAAAGAATTTAAAAGCTGAATAAACTCTTTTTGGACCACCCCAAATTCCAATAATTAAAAACATTGGAATTAATCCTGCTTCAAAGAATAAATAAAATACAACTAAATCAAGTGCACAAAAAACACCAATCATAAAACTTTCCATGATTAGAATTGCAATTAAAAAATCTCTTAATCTATTTTTGATGGAATTGTTTACAGATATAATGCATAACGGAGTTATGAATGTAGTTAAAATAATGAATAAAATTGAAATACCATCTACACCAACTTTGTAATTAATAAATCCTTCAATCCATGTTCTATCTTCTACAAATTGAAAACTAGATGTTGATTGGTCAAAATAAATCCAAAGATAAATTGAAATTAAAAAATTTACTATGGTAGTAAATAAAGCAACATATTTAGCAGTTGAATTATTTCCTTCTTTATCTTTAGTAAAAAATAAAAATAAAGCGCCAACTGTTGGCAATAAAATTAAAGATGAAAGAATGGGAAAATTCATTATTTAACTATTAAAAAGGTTAGTAAAGCAGAGAAACCTAGTAACATTACAAATGCATATTGATAGATAAAACCACTCTGAAATTTAGTTGCTTTAATTGAGCATTTTTTTATGAAAGAGGAAATTCCATCGGGACCGAAACCATCAATTATGGTTCCATCACAAAATTTCCATAAAAATAAACCTAGTTTTTTTGAAGATTTAATAAACAACACATCATATAACTCATCAAAGTACCATTTATTTACTAAAAAATTATGCAAAGGTTTGTTTATTGAAGCTATTGAGTTAGGTAATTCTTTGTTCTTAACAAATAGGTAATAAGCAATTGGAATAGATAATAAAACCAAACAAGGTGTTAAAAGTAAAAACCATAAAGGTGGGTGCTCAGTACTCAAAGGCTCTAAAAACTTAATAGACTCTGCCCAGAATAAATTCTCACCATGACCAATAAATAGTCCTTTAAATAAAAAACCAGCAAACACAGCTCCTATTGATAAAATAAATAATGGAACAAGCATAACTAATGGGGACTCGTGTGTTTCCTCTATCTTAATCTCTTTGTTATTGTACTCTCCATGGAAAGTCTTAAATATCAATCTCCATGAATAAATAGATGTTAAAAATGCTGTAATTATTCCAATGCCAGCTGCATAATAACCAGTAGTATTGCCTTTTAAATACGCAAATTCTATAATTGCGTCTTTAGAATAAAATCCTGATAAAAATGGAAAACCTGTTAAAGCAAGCGTTCCTATTATCATTAAAGTATAAGTATATGGTAACTTTTTCCATACACCTCCCATATTATTTATATTTTGCTCATCTTTAAATGCATGGATTACAGAGCCAGATCCTAAAAATAATAAAGCTTTAAAAAATGCGTGAGTAAATAAATGAAACATAGCAACATTGTATGCACCTACCCCAGCTGCAAAAAACATATAACCAAGTTGACTACAGGTAGAGTAAGCAATAATTTTTTTTATATCTGTTTGAACTAGAGCGACTGTTGCTGCAAAGAATGCAGTAGTCATTCCAATGACAGTTATAAAATTTAGTATTAATGGTGAATATTCGTAAATTGGAGAACATCTTACTACCAAGAAAACTCCAGCTGTTACCATTGTTGCCGCATGGATTAATGCAGAAACTGGAGTTGGGCCTTCCATAGCATCAGGCAACCAAGTATGTAGCAATATCTGTGCAGATTTACCCATTGCACCAATAAATAAAAGTAAACAAATTAAATCTATTGCTTTAACTTCAAAACCTAAAAATGACAAATTTTTATCTACAACTGTAGGAATTTGTTGAAAAACTTCTGAGTAATTAACTGTTCCAAATAAATAAAATATTAGGAAAATTCCTAAAGCAAAACCAAAGTCACCCACTCTATTCACAACAAATGCTTTAATGGCTGCAGCATTTGCACTTTCTTTTTTAAACCAAAAACCAATTAAAAAGTAAGAGCAAAGACCAACACCTTCCCACCCAAAAAATAGTTGAATAAAATTATCAGATGTTACCAACATCAACATTGCAAAGGTAAATAATGATAAATAAGCCATAAATCTTGGCTTATGAGGGTCATGAGACATATAACCAATTGAATAGATATGCACTAAAGCAGATACAGAAGTTACAACCACTAACATCACTGCCGATAATGGATCAATTAACATTGACCAATTTACGTCGAGTGATCCTGAGCTTATCCACGTAGCTATAACAATATTTTCTTCGTATTGATTTACAATTACTTGATAAAGAACATTAATTGATAAGATTGCAGAAATTGAAACAAGTGCACTAGTTACTATTTCAGAGTTTCTATCACCAATATATCTTCCAAAAAAACCTGAGATAATTGAAGCAATAAGTGGAAGAAATATAATTGACAGTTCCATGATTATCCTTTCAATTTATCTATTTCTTCAACTCGTATTGTTCCAGAGTTTCTGAAATACACTACTATAATTGCTAAACCTATTGCTGCTTCAGCAGCTGCAACAGTAAGAATAAATAAAGTGAAGACTTGTCCAGCCAAATCACCTAAATAAATTGAAAAAGCTACTAAGTTGATGTTAACAGCAAGCAATATTAACTCAATACTCATTAATATAACAATGATGTTCTTTCTATTAAGAAAAATACCAATAATTCCAATTGAGAAAATTACAGCACCTAAAGTTAAGTAATGCCCTAAACCTATTTCAGTCATCTATTTTAACTCCTTTATTACTCTGGACATTTAGAACCTCAACGCCTTCGGCTCTCTCTCTAGATATTTGCTTGATATAGCTTTGTCTTTTAACACCAGATCTTTGTCTAAAAGTTAATACTATGGCGCCTACCATAGCAACTAATAGGATCATTCCACTTATTTGAAACACATGAATATAATCGGTATATAAAATCTGACCTAATGAATGGGTATTACTAATGTTTGTTTGAACAACTGAATTGTTAATATCAAAAATTTCTGGTTTAAATTTCCAACCTCCAATTACAATTATAATTTCAACAAATATAAGTGTGCTAATTATTAACCCTATAGGAATATGTTTAGAGGTTGCTTGTCCTGCAAACCACTGATTTTTTTGCTGAGCTACATTCAACATCATCACTACGAATAAGAATAAAACTGCTACCGCTCCTACATAAACAATTAACATTATCATTCCCAAAAATTCTGCTCCTATCATTATGAACAAACAAGAAATGCTAATAAAATCTAGAATTAAAAAAAAAACTGAGTGAACAGTATTTTTTGATGCTGTTACCATTATTGCTGAAACAATAGCAATTAAAGAAAATGTATAAAAAAAAATTGAATGTGCAATCATGTATTATCTGTGGATATTGTCAGCCTTAATATTTGCGTCTAAAATATTTTCCCATCTATCTCCATTATCTAATAATTTTTCTTTTGTGTAATAAAGTTCTTCTCTTGTTTCAGTTGAAAATTCAAAGTTAGGTCCTTGAACTATAGCATCAACTGGGCATGATTCTTCACACAGACCGCAATAAATACATTTCATCATATCTATATCGTAACGAGTTGTTTTCCTACTACCATCTTCTCTCTGAGCAGATTCTATAGTTATAGCTTGAGCAGGACAAACAGCTTCACATAATTTACAGGCAATACATCTTTCTTCACCATTAGGATATCTTCTTAAAGCGTGTTCTCCTCTAAATCTTGGACTAATTTTACCTTTCTCAAATGGATAATTTATTGTTTTTTTTGGTTTAAAAAATTCTTTTATAGCCATGAATAAACCTGAAAGAAAATCGATCATAAAAATTGTTTTAAAAAATCTTGAAATTTTCATAATTAATTCACTGGTAAAAGATTAAAATAAAATAGATAGCTTGCTGTAAGTACTACCCATATTAATGAAAAAGGAAGGAATACTTTCCAACCTAATCTCATAAGCTGGTCATATCTATATCTAGGAACAATAGCTTTAACTAAAGCAAATAAAAAAAATAAAAGTAGAATTTTTAATATTAACCATATTGCTCCTGGAATTAATGTAAATGGATAAACTTCTAAAGGTGATAACCATCCACCTAAAAATAAAATTGCACCCATAGCACACATCAATAAAATATTTGCATATTCACCTAACCAAAACATTGCATACATCATGCCAGAGTATTCAGTTTGATATCCTGCAACTAATTCTGCTTCAGCTTCGGGTAAATCAAAAGGAGGCCTATTTGTTTCAGCTAAAGCTGAAATAAAAAATATTACAAACATTGGAAATAAAGGAATTACAAACCACATAGTTTGTTGAGCTAGTACAATATCATTTAAGTTGAGTGATCCAACGCACAACAATACATTTATTATTATTACCCCTATGGATACCTCGTAAGACACCATTTGAGCCGCAGATCTAATTGCCCCAAGAAATGGATATTTTGAATTCGAAGCCCAACCACCCATTATAATTCCATATACTCCCAGTGATGAAACTGCGAATAAGTAAAGAATTCCAACATTAATATCAGCTAAAACCTGTGTAGCACTAAAAGGAATAACCGCCCAAGCTATTAAAGCTAATGTCATTGTTACGATTGGGGCTAATATAAATATCACTTTATTTGAACTTGAAGGAATAATCATTTCCTTAAAAATATATTTCAAAGCGTCAGCTAAAGATTGTAACAATCCAAAAGGGCCAACTACATTTGGTCCTTGTCGCTTTTGCACAAAAGCCCAAATTCTTCTATCGAGCCAAACAATCATCGCTACAGAAACAAGAACTGGAACTAATAAAAATAATATTTTATATATTTGTTCAAAAATAATATTAAAGTATTCCATGTTAACCCTCAGTGCCTGTAGATTTTAAATTTAATTTTGAATTATTACATTCAATCATGGTCTTCGAACATCTCGCAATAATATTTGAAAAATAATATGGTTTTAAATCTATTGTTAATTTTTCAGCTTGAAAATCTTTTACAGCTTTCTTTTTATGTTCTTTATTTTGTTTTTCACTTTGAAGATTTAAATAATTAAACATACTGCTTTCTAGTTCGTCTCTGTCATTAAATAATTTTCTATTATTCATAATTTCTGCAATTTCGTTAATTATTTTCCAATCTTCTCTTGCTTCTCCGGGCGGATAAGATGCTTTATAAGCTTTCTGAACTTTTCCCTCTAAATTAGTGTAGTATCCATCTTGTTCGGTATAAGCTGAACCTGGTAATATAATATCTGCGATCTCAGCGCCTTTATCTCCATGACTACCTTGATAAATTACAAATTCATCTTGTTTAATAAAATTTAAATTATCTTGCCCTACTAAATAAACAATATCAAATTTATGAGACTTTAATTCGTTTAATAAATTGTTTTCATTATTAATTAAACCGAGATCAAAATTTCCAACTGAAGCTGCGTCACAAGGAAGAACATTTAAAGGATTCCAATCTTCAGTATATTTTTTGTTAAGCTTTAAAAAATCTTTTATTTTATCGTATAGAAATTCTGATGAATTTAATCTTAAAAACGATTCACCAAGAATAATCATTGGTTTTTTTGATTCTATAATATTTTTGGATAAATTGTGTGTTCCTTCAAAAATATTTTTCAATGTTTGAGTTTGTCCATCAAGGCTTTCATAAGGATAGGTTAAATCACCATTTTCATTTAAAGAGAATATTTTAGTATTATTATTTAAAAAAGTTTTTCTTATTCTTGCATTTAGGATAGTTGCCTCATATCTTGGGTTTGTGCCAATTAAAAATATTAAATCTGATTCTTCAATTCCATTTATAGTGGAATTGAATATATAATTCTCTCTTTTAGAAATATTTATAAATCTATTGTCTGCTCTTGATTCATAATTATTATTATTAAGTGTTCTATCAAAAAATTCTTTAAATATATAGCTGGTCTCCATGTTAGTTAGATCTCCAACAAAACCACAGATTTTTTCTTTTTTTGTATTTTCAAATTTAGACTTAATAATTTTATATACCTCTGCCCATGATGCTTTTTCAAATTTTTTATTATATTTAATAAAAGGTGTATCTAATCTTTGGTGAAGTAAACCGTCACAAGCATATCTTGTTTTATCTGAAATCCATTCTTCATTAATATCCTCATTTATAATTGGCAAAATTCTTTTTACTTCCCAATCATATGTATCCACCCTTATGTTAGATCCAACAGCATCCATTACATCGATAGTTTCTGTTTTTTTTAATTCCCAAGGCCTTGCTTCAAAAACGTATGGTTTTGAAGTTAAAGCTCCTACAGGACATAGATCTACTACGTTTGCTGATAACTCTGATTGCATAGACTGTTCTAGGTATGTTGTTATTTGCATATCTTCTCCTCTACCGATAGCTCCTAGCTCTGGCACACCTGCAACTTCAGTTGCAAATCTTACGCATCTTGTGCAATGAATACATCTAGTCATTTGTGTTTTAATTAGTGGTCCCATATTTTTTTCAGGAACCAATCTTTTGTTTTCTTTAAATCTTGATTTATCTACTCCATAATACATAGATTGATCTTGCAAATCACATTCACCACCTTGATCGCATACTGGACAATCTAAAGGGTGGTTAGCTAATAAGAATTCCATAACTCCTTTTCGAGCTTTTTCAACAAAAGCAGTATTTGTTTTAATATTCATGCCTTCTGCAGCAGGCATAGCACATGAAGCAATGGGTTTAGGAGATTTTTCCATTTCAACTAAACACATTCTACAATTACCAGCTATTGATAATTTTTCATGGTAACAAAATCTTGGAATTTCTACTCCAGCTTTTTCACAAGCTTGAAGAACAGTTAATCCTTCTTCAACTTCTACCTCGATTTCGTTTACTTTTAATTTAAGCATTTTTTTTATCCAGTAAGTGTTGATCAACTAAGTAAGGAATATTATTTTTCTTTTGAACTATAGGATCCAAGTTATTTCTTTTTTCAATTTCTTTTTTAAAGTGTCTAAGCAAACCTTGAACTGGCCAAGATGAACCTTCTCCAAAAGCACAAATTGTATGTCCTGCTATTTGATTTGTAACATCACCTAACATGTCAACTTCATCTTTAGTTGCATCACCTTTTGCCATTCTCTCAAGCATTCTCCACATCCAACCTGATCCTTCTCTACAAGGAGTACATTGACCACAACTTTCGTGTTTATAAAATCTAGCAATTCTTGCCATGCACTTAATAATGTCTTGGTCTTTATTAATTACAACAATGCCTGCAGTTCCTAAGCCACTTTTCTCAGCCATAAGAGAGTCAAAATCCATAGTTAATGTTTCGCATTTTTCTTTTGGAATCAATGGCATTGACGAACCTCCTGGAATAACTGCTTGAAGATTATCCCAACCTCCAATAACGCCACCTGCATGAACTTCAATTAATTCTTTCAAAGGAATATTCATTTCTTCCTCAACATTACAAGGGGTATTTACATTTCCAGATATACAAAATATTTTTGTGCCAGTATTCTTTTCTCTTCCAAGAGAAGCAAACCATTTTCCACCTCTTCTAAGAATTGTAGGGACTACAGCTATAGTTTCTACATTGTTTATAATTGTTGGACACCCATAAAGTCCAATTAATGCTGGGAATGGTGGTTTTAATCTAGGTTGTCCTTTTTTACCTTCGATACTTTCTAATAAAGCTGTTTCCTCGCCACAAATATAGGCACCGGCACCGTAGTGAATATAAATATCTAAATCCCAACCAGTGCCTGCTGCATTTTTACCTAATAATTTTTTTTCATAAGCTTCATCTATAGCTGCTTGAAGTTTTTGACCATCAACAAAATATTCACCTCTTATATAAATATAACAAACATGTGCTTGAACTGCGTAAGATGCAATTAAACAACCTTCAATTAATTTATGTGGTTCAAATCTTAAGATATCTCTATCTTTACATGTGCCTGGTTCTGACTCATCGCCGTTTATAACTAAATAATGTGGTCTAGAGCCAACTTCTTTAGGAGCAAAAGACCATTTTAAACCGGTTGGGAATCCAGCACCACCCCTACCTCTAAGTTGAGAATCTTTAATTTCATTTATAATCCAATCTCTACCTTTATCTGTAATTTCTTTAGTATTAACCCAATCTCCTCTCTTTTGAGAGGAAACTACATCAGAGCCCATATCGTTATATAAATTTTTAAATATTCTATCTTGGTCCTTAAGCATTTTTGTAATCCATTAATGTTTTTCTATTATTTTCAGGTTCATTATTTATCCTTCCTCTATAAGAACCTGGTTTTGGCGTTTCACCATTTAAAATTTTATCCAAAATTTTTAACGTTTTCTCTTTATCTAAATCTTCATAATAATCATCATTAATTTGCATCATTGGGGCGTTAACACATGCTCCTAAACATTCAACCTCCATCCATGAACAGCTTTTATCATTTGATAATTCACATTCATTTTCTGATATTTTTTCTTTACACGCTTCAACTAATTTACTTGCCCCTCTAATCATGCATGGAGTTGTAGTGCAGACTTGTATAAAATATTTTCCGACAGGAGATAAATTATACATGGTATAAAAAGTTGCTACCTCATAAACTTTTATGTAAGGCATATCTAAAAACTTTGCTATATATTTCATAGCAGCCAAAGGTATCCAATTAGCGTTCTGTCTTTGTGCAATATAAAGCAATGCCATTACAGCACTTTGTTGTTTACCTTCTGGATATTTCGAAACTATTTTATTAGCAGCTTCTAAAGATGAGCTATCAAATTCGAAATTTTCTGGTTGATTTTTTGCTGGTCTTCTTAAACTCATCTATCAACCTCCCCAAAAACAATATCTAATGAACCAAGCACTGCAGGTACGTCAGCTAACATATGGCCTTTTATTAAATAGTCCATTGATTGTAAATGTGAAAAACCTGGGGCTCTTATTTTACATTTATAAGGTTTGCTAGATCCATCAGATATTAAGTAAACTCCAAACTCTCCTTTTGGAGCTTCAACAGCAGTATATATTTCATCTTTAGGGACTCTATAACCTTCAGTAAAAAGTTTAAAATGATGAATAAGAGCCTCCATCGATTGCTTAATTTCTTTTTTGGGAGGTGGACTTATTTTTCCATCTAAAGATTTAATTGGTCCTTTCTCCATTTTTGACAAACATTGTTTGATTATTGAAATACTCTCCTTCATTTCTTCAATTCGACACAAATACCTGTCATAGCAATCTCCATTTTTTCCAACTGGAATTTTAAATTCTAAATTTTCATAGCAATCATATGGTTGAGATTTTCTTAAATCCCATGGGACTCCTGATCCTCTAATCATTACTCCAGAAAATGAATAATCTAGAGCGTCTTGTTTGGTAACAACTCCTATATCAACATTACGTTGCTTAAATATTCTGTTATCTGTAAGTAAACTTTCCAAGTCATTTATTATATTTGGAAAACTTTCACAAAACTTTGTAATATCTTCCTCAAGCCCTTGTGGTAGATCTTGATGAACTCCACCAGCTCTAAAATAGTTTGCATGAAGTCTAGAACCAGAGACTCTTTCATAGAAACCCATCAATTTTTCTCTTTCTTCAAATCCCCATAAAGTTGGCGTTAAAGCTCCAACATCCATTGCTTGTGTTGTAATATTTAATATATGACTTAAAATTCTTCCAATCTCACAAAATATAACTCTTATATATTGAGCTCTAATAGGAACATCTATTTTTAAAATTTTCTCAACTGCTAATGCGAACGCATGTTCTTGATTCATTGGAGCTACATAATCTAATCGATCAAAGTAAGGTACTGCTTGCATATAAGTTTTGTTTTCAATTAATTTTTCAGTACCTCTATGTAATAAACCAATATGGGGATCGGCTTTTTCAACAACCTCACCATCCAATTCTAAAATTAACCGTAAAACCCCATGTGCAGCAGGATGTTGAGGTCCAAAATTTAAATTTAAATTTTTAATTTTTTTTGTCATTACCTTCTATTTCATCTTTAATGTATTTTGTTCCCTCCCAAGGACTTTCGTAATCGAAATTTCTAAAGTTTTGCTCTAATTTTACTGGTTCGCTAATAACTTTTTTTTCATCTTCACTATATCTAACCTCTGTATGACCTGTGAGTGGAAAATCTTTTCTAAGAGGATGACCCTCAAAACCATAATCAGTTAATATTCTTCTTAGATCTGGATGATCTTTAAATGAAACACCATACATATCAAAAACTTCTCTTTCCATCCAGTTTGCTGCAGGGAAAATACTTGTTAAAGATGGTATAACTTCATTCTCTGAAATTGAATACTTTAAAACTATTCTTTGATTAAATTCATGACTTAAAAATAAATATACTACTTCAAATCTTTGATTTTGTTCTGGGTAATCAACAACTGTAATATCTATTAATTGCCTAAATTTAGTATCTTGATTTGTTTTTAAAAATATAGCAACATCAACCATATCTTCTTTATCTGTTTCAATATAAATTTGGTTATGTTTAATTTCTGTATTGTTAATTTTGGTAGTTAACTCAGAATTAATTTTTTTTTCTAAATCTTCTAAATTTTTCATAACTATCTGAGAAAAGAACCTTTATCTCTTATTTTTTTTTGTAATTGTAGTATTCCATAAAGTAGCGCTTCAGCTGATGGCGGACACCCTGGTACATAAACATCAACTGGTACAATTCGATCACAACCCCTAACAACAGAATAAGAATAATGATAATAACCACCACCGTTTGCACAACTCCCCATCGAAATTACATATCTAGGTTCTGGCATCTGATCATAAACTTTTCTAAGAGCCGGAGCCATTTTATTGGTTAAGGTACCAGCTACAATCATTACATCAGATTGTCTTGGCGAGGCTCTTGGTGCTGCACCAAATCTTTCAAGATCATATCTTGGCATAGATGTTTGCATCATCTCAACAGCACAACATGCAAGACCAAACGTCATCCAATGAAGTGATCCGGATCTTGACCAGTTAATTAAATTATCAAGTGACGTTGTTATAAATCCATTCTTGCTAAAATCATCTGCAAGTTGTTTAAATTCTTCTGGTACTTGATCTATTTTACTATTCATTAAATTTATAATTTTATTCCCAGTCTAAAGCGCCCTTTTTCCATTCATAAATAAAACCAATGGTTAAAATGAATAAAAAAATCATCATTGATGAAAAACCAAGTAATCCGATATTGCCTAGAGAGATAGCCCAAGGAAATAAAAATGCAATTTCCAAATCAAATATAATAAATAAGATTGCAACTAAATAAAATCTAACATCAAACTCGAGTCTAGAATCCTCAAAAGGTTCAAAACCACATTCATATGCTGAAAGTTTTTCAGGATCAGGTTTTTTAGGCGATAGAATAAAATTAATTACCACAAACGCACAACTAAGCCCTAAAGCTATGATTAGAAAAATAATTATAGGTAAGTAATCTTTAAGAAAATCAGATAACATGCGTGTCTATATATCAGTTTTTATTTCTTGTTGAAGGGTAGATACGTCACATTTTAATAAAAAAAAAAGTCAATAAATTCAAATACTTACATCAAGTAGGCTCAAAAACATAACAATATCAATGGTTTAGTTTTTTGAATGAGAAATTGTTATAAAGTGGCGGGAGTGAAGGGACTCGAACCCTCGACCTATCGCGTGACAGGCGATCGCTCTAACCAACTGAGCTACACCCCCACTTATCATCTTTTTGGTGGGCAGTAAAGGACTCGAACCTTTGACCCCCTCGGTGTAAACGAGATGCTCTACCAACTGAGCTAACCGCCCATTACCAAATTAGAGTGTTTTATATCCTTTAGAACACCCACGTCAAGATCTATTAATACTAGAAAATGGCTAAATTTCTTACCTTTTTTTTATTTTTCAATCAATAGCGATTTTCTAAAAACCGCCTCTCCAATTGCTTTTATTCTCTAGATAATTTTTTTCATACTTAGAAATAGGTCTAATTACATAATATAAAATCATAATTAAAGTTATTATATGAATGTAAGATTCTACTATATCTATGATTTATTGAATGCTAGCTTGAGATTTATTGTCTTTTTTAGAGATATCAACTTCAACCCACTCTGTTGGTTTCAACTCTTTTGTCAGAGCTATTTTTATCACCTGATCAGCGTATTCTACTGGTGTTATTTTAATATCATCTATAATTTTTTTAGGCATATCGACTAAATCTTTCTCATTTTCTTTTGGAATTAAAACTTCCTTAATGCCTGCTCTATGAGCGGCTAATAATTTTTCTTTTAAACCACCAATTGGTAGAACTTGACCTGTTAAGGTTACTTCTCCGGTCATTGCTAAATCTCTTCTCACAGGAATATTGGTAATTGAGGATACTATTGAGGTTACCATCCCTATACCTGCTGAAGGACCATCTTTAGGAGTTGCACCTTCAGGAACGTGTATATGGAAGTCTTTTTTTTCAAATACAGGAGGAATAATGCCATATTCTAAGCATTTTGATCTTACAAATGATTTTGCAGCTTTTACAGACTCCTGCATAACATCGCCTAATTTACCGGTAATTTGCATTCTTCCTTTACCTGGCATTGTAACAGTTTCAATTTTTAAAATTTCACCCCCATATTCCGTCCAAGCAAGTCCTGTAACTATCCCAACTCTATTCTCAGCTTCTAATTCTCCAAACTTAAACTTGGGAACGCCTAAAAAGTCAGATAGATTTTTATTAGTTATTCCTACTTCATTTTCTTCTCCAGCAACTATTTTTTTGACTACTTTTCTTGCTAATTTAGAAATTTCTCTTTCTAGATTTCTTACGCCTGATTCTTTTGTATACCCTCTAATCACCTCTTTTATGATATCGTCATCTAGATTCATTTCTTTTTCTTTAACTCCGTTATCTTTTATCTGTTTTGGCAATAAATACTTATTTGCAATACTTATTTTTTCATCCTCTGTATAACCAGCTAATCTTATTACTTCCATTCTGTCCAATAATGGAGGTAAAATATTAAGTGTATTAGCTGTTGTTACAAACATCACGTCAGATAGATCGTAATCAACTTCTAAATAGTGATCGTTAAATGTTGTATTTTGTTCAGGGTCTAGGGCTTCTAGTAAAGCTGATGATGGATCACCTCTATAGTCATTCCCAATTTTATCAATTTCATCTAATAAAATTAATGGATTTTTAGTTCCAGCTTTTTTCATCATCTGAATAATTTTTCCTGGTAGTGATCCGATGTAAGTTCTTCTATGACCTCTTATTTCTGCTTCATCTCTCATTCCACCAACTGACATTCTAACAAATTCTCTATTAGTTGCTTTTGCTATTGATTTGCCTAACGATGTTTTTCCAACACCGGGGGGTCCAACCAAACATAAAATTGGACCTTTAATTTTTTCCATTCTTTTTTGAACTGCTAAAAATTCTATAATTCTCTCTTTAACTTTTTCCAATCCGAAGTGATCTTTATCAAGAATATTTAGGGCTTTGGTTAAATCAATATCAACTTCACTCTTTTTATGCCAAGGAAGTTCAGTCATCCAATCTAAATAATTTCTTACAACAGTAGCCTCTGCTGACATCGGGCTCATATTTTTTAATTTTTTTAACTCTTGAAGGCATTTTTTTTCAACCTCTTTTGGCATTTTTGCTTTTGTTATAGCTTTATTTAGACTAGTTGTTTCATCTTTACCGTCTTCAATTTCTCCAAGTTCTTTTTGAATAGCTTTTAGTTGCTCATTTAAATAATACTCTCTTTGTGTTTTTTCCATCTGGGTTTTAACTCTGCCCCTAATTCTTTTTTCAACCCCAATAATACTTGTCTCATTTTCCATTATTTTAATAATGGCGTTTAATCTTTTCTTTACATCTACTGTTTCAAATATTTGTTGTTTTTCAGAAATAGTAGCTGTTATATGAGATGCAATATTATCCGCAATTTGTGATGGGTCTTTTAATTGTTTAATTGTATTAATTGTTTCGTTAGAAATTTTTTTATTTATTGAGGTTAATTTTTCTAATCTTCTTAATGCTGTTACTGCTAGAGGAAGTAAATCCTCATCTTTAGGCAAAATATCTTGATAAATAGAATAATCACAAATTATAAATTTATCATTATCTTTGAAATCTAAAATTTTTACTCTCTTTATTCCTTCAACTAAAACTTTTACAGTTCCATCAGGTAATTTTAATAATTGTAAGATATTTCCTTCGCACCCATACATAAATACATCTGTTTTCTTCGGATCGTCAATTTCAGAATTTTTTTGGGTTACTAGAATAATTTTCTTATCTTTTTTCATCACTTCATTTAAAGCTGAAATAGATTTATCTCTTCCTACAAATAAAGGGATAACCATACTAGGAAACACCACGATATCTCTAAGTGGTAACAGTGGTAATGAAATTTTAACGTCCATGAGAATAATATGGATATTATATTTTATAATGCAATAGGTTTTTGCTGTTTATTAAGGATATTAAGCCGCTGTGGTCTTATTTGACTTAGATTTACTGTCACCTTTAGTATGTACTAAAATTGGTTGAGATTGTCCTTTTGCTGCTCCAGCGTCAACAATAACTTCCTCAATGTTGTCTTGACTAGGAAGATCATACATTGTTTTCAATAAAATATTTTCTAAAATTGATCTCAGGCCTCTTGCTCCAGTTTTTTTACTAATAGCTTTTTGTGCTATTTCTTTAAGGGCATTTTCTTTAAAGATGAGCTTAGCTCCATCTAATTTAAATAATTCTTTATATTGTTTTATTAAAGAATTTTTTGGTTCTTCTAGTATTTTTATTAATGATTTTTCATCTAAATCTTCAAGAGTTGCTATCATTGGAAGTCTTCCAATGAATTCTGGAATTAAACCAAATTTTAATAAATCTTCTGGCTCTAAACCTTTCATCCACTCACCGGTTTTTTTATCTTGTGTATTTTTCACATCTGCACCAAAACCAATGGAAGTTCCTTTGTCTCGTTGAGAAATTATTTTATCTAGACCTGCAAACGCTCCACCACATATAAATAAAATATTTGTAGTATCTACTTGCAAAAATTCTTGCTGAGGATGTTTTCTACCACCTTGAGGCGGAACACTTGCAACTGTTCCTTCCATTATTTTAAGAAGGGCTTGTTGAACACCTTCTCCAGATACGTCTCTTGTAATTGAAGGGTTTTCAGATTTTCTACTTATTTTATCAACCTCATCAATATAAACTATTCCTCTTTGAGCTTTCTCAACATTGTAATCAGAAGCTTGTAACAATTTTAAAATAATATTTTCAACGTCCTCACCTACGTAACCAGCCTCAGTTAAAGTAGTAGCATCAGCCATTGTAAATGGAACGTCTAGAATTCTAGCAAGAGTTTGTGCAAGAAGTGTTTTACCACAACCTGTAGGACCCACTAAAAGTATATTTGATTTTGATAGCTCGACATTTTTACTTGTTTTGCTCTCATAATTTAATCTTTTGTAATGATTATGTACTGCAACAGATAACACTTTTTTCGCATGAGATTGGCCGATCACATAATCATCTAATACTGAACAAATTTCTTTTGGAGATGGTAGACCATCTTGATGTTTTACAAAAGTATCTTTGCTCTCTTCTTTTATTATGTCCATACATAATTCAACGCATTCATCACATATGAATACTGTTGGACCGGCAATTAATTTTCTTACTTCATGTTGGCTTTTGCCACAAAAAGAACAGTAAAGAATATTTTTATTATTTGTTGTCATTTTAATTTTTTAACGAATCAATTTAAATACTTTATTATATAAGACTCATACTAATCAAGTTTCTATTAGCAATGACTCAATATATTGTATGTTAAGATCTTTTTTCTACTACTTCGTCAATAAGACCAAAAGATTGTGCGACATCTGCGGTCATAAAATTATCTCTTTCAAGAGCTGACTTTATTTCTTGAACACTTTTACCGGTATGTTTTGAATAAATTTCATTAAGTCTTTTCTTTAAAGATAAAACTTCATTAGCATGAATTTCAATATCAGTTGCCTGACCTTGAAAACCTGCTGATGGTTGGTGAACCATTATTCTAGAATTTGGTAATGAAAATCTTTTACCTTTAGTGCCTGCAGCAAGTAAGAAAGAACCCATAGAAGCTGCTTGACCAATACATAAAGTGGAAATATCTGGTTTTACATATTGCATTGTGTCGTATATACCAAGACCCGCTGTAACCAATCCTCCAGGGCTATTTATATATAAATAAATTTCTTTTTTAGGATCTTCTGCTTCTAAAAATAATAATTGTGCAGTAATTAATGACGCAACATTATCATTAATCTGTCCAGTTAAAAAAATAATTCTTTCTTTTAAAAGTCTAGAATATATATCAAAGGCTCTTTCACCCTTGTTTGATTGTTCAACAACCATTGGTACAAGATTACTCATGTGTTCTGTTAATTTTATTGTCATAAGTTGATTCGTACTACTTATACAACTTGAGATTACTTTTTGCTAACTTTTTTTGTCTTTTTAGCTGCTGGCTTTGATTTAGTCTTTTTAGTCACCGATTTTTTTTCTTTAGCAGATTTTGTGGATGATTTTTTCTTAGTATTCTTTTTTTCTTCTCCATGGCTATGGTCATGTTTATGTGATTCCTTTAGAATCTTTTCAGCTTCTTCTTTTGAAATTTGTTTCTTATTTGCTTTACCTTTTTCTTTAATCAAGTTTAATATTTTCTCTTCATAAACTGTACCTCTTAAACTTGCTAACGCTGAAGGATTTTTTTGATAAAAATCCATAACCATTTTTTCTTGTCCAGGCATCATTCTTAGTTGTTTTTGTACTTCAGCCTGAACTTCTTGTTCTGTTACTTTTATCTCATTTTTTTCACCAAACTCATTTAAAATTAATCCAGTCTTAATTCTTGTTTTCGCTTTTTCTTCAAAACTTTTTTTATTTTTTTTAGTTTCTTCTTCTGACATTCCTTGAGAAAGAATTTTTACCTCTTCTTCAATCAAATTTTCTGGTACTTCGTCAACTTTGATCTTCTCTATTTCTTTTAAAATTTGATTTTTAGATAATTGATCTAATGAATTTTTATATTCATCATTTATTTGTTTTGAAATTAACGATTTTAAATCTTTTAAATCTTTTGCTCCTAAATTTTTTGCAAAATCATCATTAATTTTTACTTCTTCTGATTGCTTAACACTTAATATTTTACAATTGAATTTGGCTTTTTTATTTACTAATTCTTTTTCAGGAAAATTTTCTGGCAAAGTTGCCTCTACAATTTTTTGATCGTCTTTCTTTACTCCGATCAATTGTTCATCAAATCCTTTCAAGAATAAATCTTTACCTAAAGTTAGTTGAGTGTTCTTTCCTTCGCTTCCTTTAAAGTTCTTGCCGTCAACTGTTGCCTTATAATCTAAAGATACCAAATCACCTTTTTTGGCTTTTGTATCAGTACTTACTTCTTTAAAATTTGGTTGGTTTTTAGCTATTTCCTTTATTCGTTTTTCTGTTTCACTCTCATCAATTTTTACTGTGTATTCATCAAATTTAATATTTTCTAAAGATTTGATTTCTACTTTTGGTAGCTCTGTAACTGACAAAACATATTCTAAATCTTTGTCTTCACCATATGTTTTTAAGTCAAGTTTTGGTTGACCAGCTGGTTTGATCTTTTTTTCTTCTAGTGCTTTAGTTGATGTTTCTTTTAAAACTTTATCCAAGACTTCTCCAAAAACTGCTTTACCAAATTGTCTTTTTAAAATTTCTTTTGGAACTTTACCTGGTCTAAATCCTTTAAGATTTACACTACTTTTGATCTCTTCATATTTTTCATCCATATAAGAGTTCATTGTCTCTTTATCGATAAAAATTTTAAGATCTTTATTTAAACCGTTTGTATTTTCTACTGTAACTTTCATAATATCTTAATGGTAGGGCGAAAAGGACTCGAACCTTCACATGTTGCCATATTGGTTCCTAAGACCAACGCGTCTACCAATTCCGCCATCGCCCCACAAATTACGAGGTTTTATATATTATTGAAACTATTTGTCCAATGACAATTTTTAAAAAATTATCTATTTATCTAATAAAATTTATACTAATTTATAAAAAATGATTATTTCACCTTGCATAAGCATTTGTAAAACTGATCCATCAACAGGATACTGTTATGGTTGTGGAAGAAGTAATGAAGAAAAACGACTATGGAAGCTTGAAGAAACAACTGATGATTGGAAAAAAGAAAATATTATTGAAATTGAAAAAAGGCTTACTGGTTGGCAGCTTGAAAGCTTTAAAGAGTCTTACTCTTATAAAATCAAGAATGGCATGTCTCTTTTTAAGAAAAACTTAACTAAAGAGTAATTAAATATGAGTAAAGTTAAAATTGTAAGTATTATCTATGCTATAGGGATAATTATTGGTGCTTTATTCTTTGATGTTTGGGGAGCAGATACCACTCCTTTTAAAACATTGTCTGTATTTGCTTGGACTGTAATATTTATTATAGCTTTATTTTTTGTTGATAAGAATGAGAGAAAATAAGTTTTTAATATTTTTTTTATCATTTTTTTTTATATCTTTTAATTCTCAATCGGAAGTTATTGTATTAAAAAAATGCGATCATAAAGAGGATGGATTTTTAAAAAATGAATACATTTTAAATCTTAATGAACTAATTATGACACGTAATTACGTTTACAATGAAAAAACTTATCAAAAATATAAGATCACTGATTTAAGCGTTAAAAAGAAAAACTCCTATGTGAGAAATATTTATGAGGAAGATGGGAAAATACTTACATTAAAACATGGGTATCCACAGTTTTATACTCAAATTTTATTTGAAAAAGATAAACCGGAAATATTTGTTAAGGCCGTTTTAAATGAAGTTGAAAGTTTATCTAAGATCTCTACATGTGAAATAATAGAAAAATTTGATCAAGAAAGTTAGTTTTTATTTTTTTTTTCTTCTTTATTTTTTATTAGAAATTTTTTCTTAAGTTCAAATCGACTATTTGAAATGTTTGAACGATGCTTTGCGTATGCTTGCTTTTGTGCTTGTCTCATAGCTCTTTTTGATGACATAATTATTTAATTTAGTATTCAATTTCTAAAGTATCAATAACTTTTAAGCTTTTATCTGATATAACAATCTCTCCAGATGAGGGTGCATAATTTAAAATTTCAGAAATCACCACATAATGAGTGACGAAAACCAAGTTTTGATCTTTATCCCAAGTACTAAGAAATTTATTAAAATCAATTATTTGCTTTTTTTTATTATTTGCAAATTTTGCACTAAAAAAAGAGTTAAGAAAATTTTTAGTTTCATATTCTTTAAACGCAATAGATGCTGTTTCTTTACATCGACACCATTTACTTGAATAAATTTTTCCAATTGAAATTTTATTTTGCTCAAAAAAATCACCAATTTTTTGTGATTGTACTCTACCACTATCACTTAAATTTCTTTGAGTTGTACAATCATTAATATCAAAGTTATCAGGATCACCACCACCTGGGGCATAAGCATGTCTTATGAAAATTAATTTTCCACCCTTTTGCAATTCATCTATTAAAGTTTTTTTTGAATCTGCTTTAACTGAGGGATTAATGCATATAAATATTATGACTAAATAATTTAAAATTTTCATTTATGAATATTAAAATAGATAGTTTAAATAAAACAATTCTTAAATGTAAAAAATGTCCAAGGCTTGTTAATTTTGTAAAAAAAATTTCAACAGAAAAAAGAAAACAAAATATAAATGAAACTTACTGGGGAAAACCAGTTACAGGTTTTGGCGAAATTGATGCAAAAATTTTAATAATTGGATTGGCCCCAGCAGCACATGGAGGCACGCGAACAGGAAGAGCTTTCACAGGTGATAAATCTGGAGACTTTTTATTTAAATGTTTATTTAAAGCTAAAATTTCAAACCAACCAAATTCAGAAAATCTAAATGATGGTCTTAAATTAAAATCAACATATATAACTAATATTTTAAAATGTGTTCCTCCAGGAGACAAACCTAAAATAGAAGAGCTTAATAATTGTTCAAAATACTTTGATAGCGAGATTTATAATTTAAAAAAATTAAAAACTATTATTGCTTTAGGAAAAGTAGCATTTGATAATTGTGTTAAATTTTATAAAAAAAAATGTAATTTAAAAGAGAAGATAAAATTTATTCACGGAAAATCCTATTTACTACCAGGAAATATTAAATTAATTGCCTGTTATCACCCTAGCCCCAGAAATGTAAATACTAAGCTTGTATCTGAAAGAATGATTGTAGATTTATTTAAAAAAGCTAGAAAAATATCTATGCACTAGATGTATAGGGTTTAAAGTCTGATAAGATTTTTTCTGGAATTTTAACTGGCTTAAATTTTTCATTTATAAATACTAGATGAATTTTAGCTTCTACGATCAATTCCTCATCTTTAAATATTGATTGATTCATTAAAAAAGAAGTTTTTGAAGTAGAGTCTACAAAAGATTTAATTTGTAAATCATCTTCTAAATATGCAGATTTTTTATATTCAATATTGCACGATTTAACAATTATAAAAGCACCAAAATCATTTTTTATTTTTGTATTGCTTAATCCAATAGTTGATAACGCTTCAGTTCTGGCTCTTTCTAAATATTTTAAATAATTCGCATAGTACACGACTCCACCAGCGTCTGTGTCCTCATAATACACTTTAACATTATGAGTAAAGTTTTTATGCATAAATTAATAATATCAAATAAATAAAAATTTAATAGAAACTAAGATACAATATCTAAGATGAAAATTTATATAATTTGGTTAATTGGAATAATTATATGGAACTTTGGATTTCCAAATGCAATTCCAATTGCTGATGTTATCGCAGCTATTTTATTATCGTTTTTAAGTATTGGATTAAAAAAGTATGTAAAATGATAATTAATCTGCTGAAAAATAAATATTCTGAAAATAAGAAATTGATTTCATTTTAGAATTATCAGTATCAGCCATTATAGCCAGACCATCTAGTTCATTCACATCTAGATCATGAAATTTTTTAAAATCTTCTTTAACATTGGCTTTTACTGTTACCCATTCATTTAAGTTGTCTTTAGTAGTTGCTAATACATTGTCTATAGATTTTTTTGTATAAGGACTGGGTCTATTTTCACCAACTTCACTATTACTTGAAAAAACATAATTAATTGCTCTATTTGATAAAGGTGTAGCTCCAGTTTTTTTAATCGCAAAAACTCGGGCGGCATAATCATGACCTTTTTTCGTATTCTCTTTAATTCCACGAAGGTCTTTCTCAATTTTCCATGTAATATTGATAAAAGGTGTTTTATTTAGGTCAATTTTGATCTCTTTTCCTAGGCCTGAAGCAGCATTATCTGCTACGGCTTTTAAATAATTACCATTTTCATTTGATCCAACAGTATATGAAGTGTTGTTATCTGCTCCTCTTACTTTACGGATCTCAAGTGCTGATAGTTCTTTTTCAGTAAATTCAAAAACTTTTACAGTTTCTGCATGTGCAGAGCTAAGAAAGATTAATGATGCGATAAAAATATATAAAATTTTTAACATGCTCTTGTTATAGATAGATTATTTATAAATTCAATATTCAGTCACAATTTCAACATTCTAAATTCAAAATTGATTGTTAAATGAGTTATATGAAAATAATTTCTGTGTTTGTGCTTCTTATATATTGGTCAATAATGATCACAGCACCAGTTATGGGTAAAAATTCTATTAAAAATCAAAATAATGATCAAAAAATAGTTTCAAATTTTTGAGACTAATATGTCGATCTACCACCACTGATATCAAATACCGCAGCTGTAGAAAAAGTATTTTCTTGTGAAGAAAGCCAGCAAACTAGTGAGGTAAACTCATGTATTTCAAGAAATCTTCCTCTTGGCACCTTTGACAGCATTCTTTGTACATGCTCTTTACTCATTTGATCTAAAATTCTAGTTTTAGCACCTGCTGGGGTGACAGCGTTTACAGCTATATCTTTGTCAGCTAATTCTTTACCCAAAGCTTTTGTCAACCCAATTGCGCCAGCTTTTCCTGAGCTATACGCGCTTGCATTTGCATTACCATCTTTACCTGCAACGGAAGCTACATTAACAATTCTTCCATAGTTGTTTTTAATCATATTTGGGACAATTGCTCGACAGCAGTTAAAAGTACCCATTAAATTTATCTGTACTATTTTATTCCACATATCGACATTATACTCCCACAAAGGACCTGTAGGACCTGTTATCCCAGCATTATTGATTAAAATATCTATATTTGATTTTGAGGTTATATCTGCAACATTTTTCTCTACATCTTGATAATTTGATATATCAACGACACTGTAAAATAAGTTAGGGTTTTTTACTTCATCAACTGCTGATTTAAGAAGCTTTTCATCGATATCCCATATAAATACTTTGGCACCAGACTCTAAAAATCTTTTTGCAACATCTAAACCAAATCCTTGAGCTCCACCAGTAACTACAGCAGTTCTATTTTTAAAATCAAATGTGTGCATTAAAATTATTTTTTTGCCAACAAGTAATATGTTATCCAAGCAACAAATGCACCTATTATCCAAGCATAAGATTGTAAAAACATTAAATTAGTATTCCAAATTGTTGACGCTGAAAAAATAAATCCTAATATTAAAGAATAAACACCTTTTATATGCCAACCACCTGAATAATAATATGCACTCTCTTTGTCTATAGAATATATGTCTTTATTACTTAATTCTTGATTTTTAATTAAATAATAATCAGCTGCCATCACTCCAAATAAAGGACCAAAGAAAGCACCAAAAGTATCAACAAATGATAAAATTCCTATTTGGCTCAATATAGTCAGCCAGAATATTGCAATCAATAAACCAAAAAAAGCAATTAAATAGCTAGCGCTTTTTAAACTTAATATTGAAGGAGCAAAATTTATTAGAGAGTATTGAGATGGGATGAAATTGGCAACTAAATTTGTAGAAGCTGAAGCAATTATAATAAAAAATAGAACGACTATTGTTATTTGTATATTATCAAATTTTCCCACTATATCTGTCGGATTGGTAAAAATTCTGTCTATATCTGAAAATTTTTGATTAAGAAAAACATCGGATCCTATAACAATGAAAACAGATAAAAATGAAAAAATAATTAAATTCAAAATTAAACTTAAGTTTCCTTTTTTTAATTCTTTCTCATTTTTTACATATCTAGAAAAATCACCAAAACTAATTATTAAAATTGAAAAATAGGCAAATATTGTTCCAGCAACAGTTAATAAAGGTGCTAAATTATTAACATCTAAAAAATTATTT
>CACJIJ010000003.1 GCA_902593445.1 uncultured Pelagibacteraceae bacterium | reverse complement strand
GAATAATAAAAATTATAAATTTATTAAATGTGATATAGGAAATAAAAATAGAATTTCTAAAATTTTATCAAATGAAAAACCTACAGCTATATTTAACCTTGCTGCTGAAACTCATGTTGATAGATCTATAGATACGCCCTACCCTTTTATTAAAAACAATATACTTGCTGTATACAATCTTTTAGAGGCTGTAAAAAATTATTATAAAAAAAATAAAAAATTTAAATTGATACATGTATCTACAGACGAAGTTTATGGTGATATAGCCAAAGGTAGGACTGCAGAAAATTATCCTTATAAACCATCATCCCCCTATGCAGCAAGCAAGGCATCATCAGATCATTTAGTTTATTCTTATTATGTTACTTATGGACTTCCAATAATTATAACAAATTGCTCAAATAATTATGGTCCAAAGCAACACCCAGAAAAATTAATACCCAAGCTAATTTATAATATTATTAATAATAGAGATTTACCTATTTATGGTGATGGAAAAAACTCTAGAGAGTGGATTTATGTGGTCGATCACTGTGAAGCTTTACATAAAATTTATACAAAAGGGAAAAAAGGTGAGTTTTATAATATTGGATCAAATGAAAATATTAATAATTTAAACATATGTTCAAAATTATTTAAAATATTCAAAAAAAATAAGTTTAATACAAAATCAAAAATTAAATTTATAAAAGATAGACCGGGCCATGATCAACGTTATGCTCTCAATAGCAAAAAAATAATAAAAGAACTTAAATGGACTAAACAAAATAATATAAATGAAGGACTTAATAAAACTGTTGTATGGTATATTAATAACAGTTTATATTTTAAATCATTTAAAAAAGAAGACATTATAAAAAGATTTGGATCTAAATGATAAATAAGGGGATAATTTTGGCTGGAGGTTTAGGTACCAGAATGAGTCCTTTAACTAAAGCTGTAAATAAACAACTACTACCAATCCATGATAAACCTTTAATATTTTACCCATTATCAATTTTGATGTTAGCCAACATAAAAGATATTTTGATAATTGTAAATAAAGGTCAATTAGATCAATATAAAAAAATAATACCAAATGGCAAAAATTTGGGCATTAAGATTAAATATGAAGAGCAAGATAAGCCACGTGGTTTGCCAGACGCTTTTATTCTTGGAGAAAAATTTATAAATAAAAAAAATGTTGCCTTAATACTTGGTGATAATTTTTTTTATGGTCAGAATTTAACCAAAAATTTAATCAACAACTCAAAATTAAAAATAGGTGCCAAGATATTGTTACATAAAGTTTTCAATCCCGAATTATTTGGTGTTGCAAAGATTAATTCACGAAATAAGGTTGTTTCAATAAAAGAAAAACCAAAAAAATTTTTTTCTGACTATGCAATAACTGGTTTATATTTTTTTGATAAAAATGTGTCTAAATATTCGAAAACATTAAAACCATCTAAAAGAAATGAATTGGAAATAGTTGACTTACTAAATATTTATAAGAAAAAAAATAAACTTAATGCTGATATTATTGGTAGAGGTGGTGCCTGGTTAGATACTGGATCTATAGATGATTTTTACAAAACTTCAGCTTTTGTTCAAGCAATAGAAAACCAACAAGGTTTAAAAATTGCTTGCTTAGAGGAAATTGCCTTTATAAAAAAATGGATAAATAAAAAAAATATTTCAAATCAAATAAAATTTTATGGAAAATGTGAATATTCTAATTATCTAAAAAAAATTTTAAAAACTAAAAATTAAATTAGAATAACATATTATGCTATATAATTTCTCTTTAGAACTAAATGGTTGGAAAATTCATAAAATTAATATAATAAATAATTTCATTAACTTTTAAATTATTAATCTTTATGAAAAAAATTTATTACGGTAGAGCAGTTTATGATAAAAAAGAAATAAATGCTGTTTTAAATGTTTTAAAATATAATAGTTTATCCTTAGCAGGAGGAAAAAATGTAAAAATTTTGGAAAAAAAAGTTTCCAAAATTTTTGGTAAAAAATATGGTTTAATGGTTAACTCTGGGTCATCTGCTAATTTATTGGCACTTGCCTCTTTAAATTTTAAAAAAGGATATGAAATTATTACACCAAATTTAACTTTTTCAACTACTGTTGCACCCATTTATCAATTAGGGCTAGTACCTCATTTTATAGGTGTTGAGCAAAATAAATTTGTGGCTGACTTTAAACAAATAGAAAAGTGTATCAACAAAAAAACTGTTGCAATAATGATTCCAAATCTTTTAGGAAATATAGCTAATTGGAGAAGCATATCTAGAATAGCAAAAAAATATAAATTAAAAGTGATCGAAGACTCAGCAGATACAATTGGTTATTCCTTTAATAAAGGCAATACTGGTTATTATTCTGATATTGTAACAAATAGCTTTTATGCATCTCATATTATAAATGGAGCAGGTACAGGTGGCATAGTTTGTTTTAATGATTATAAATTGTATGAAAAAGCAAAATTACTTCGAGGATGGGGAAGATCTTCAGCTACCTTTAATGAATCTGAAAGTATAAAAAAAAGATTTAATATAAAGGTTTCTGGTATTGAATACGATGCAAAATATGTATTCTCAGAATTAGGATATAATTTTATTCCATCTGAAATTTCTGCTGCATTTGCATTAGAACAGTTAAAAAAACTTAAAGAGAATATTAAGATAAGAAATAGAAATTTTAAAACATTAATATCCTTTTTTAAAAATTATAATAATTTATTTAAATTACCAGAAATGTACCAAGGTGTTAAGACGCCATGGTTAGCATTTCCATTAGTAATTAAAAAAAATAAGTTTTTTAATAGAAAAGAACTTCAAATATATTTTGAAAAAAATAACATTCAAACAAGAACAATTTTTACGGGTAATATTTTAAAACAACCGGTTATGAGAAACAAAATATACAAATCTTCCAAAAACTGTAATGCGGTAGCTGATGATGTTATGAAAAATGGAATTCTTTTAGGTTGTCATCACGGAATGTCAATTGATGATGCGAATTATATTTGTAAAGTTTTTACAAAATTAATTAATAAATGAAAATAATAAAAACAAAATTTAATGGATTAAAAATTTATAAGAAAGACACTTTTAATGATAAAAGAGGATATACAAGAGAACTTTTCTTAAATAAGTTAATAAAAAAAAAGTTTCCGTTCGATATAATTTCACTTTCTAAAAAAAATGTTATTAGAGGTTTACATCTTCAGATAAAAAAACCTCAAGGTAAATTTATCACAGTATTAAAAGGAAAGATTTTTGATGTGGTTGTTGATTGTAGAAAAAATTCAAAAACGATGGGCCAATATTTTTCGATAATATTATCTGAAAAACTAAACAATTCACTCTATATACCTGGAGGATTTGCTCATGGGTATTGTAGCCTGTCTAGTGAATCAATATTACATTATAAAATGACAGAATATAGAGATAAAAAATTTGAAAGAGGTATTTTATGGAATGATAAAGATTTAAACATTAAATGGCCAATAAAAAAACCAATTATTTCAGCTAAAGATAAAGCAAATATATCTTTTAAAAATTTTATTAAATATAGATGAGAAAACCAATATTAGTAACTGGTGGAAATGGAAGATTTGCAAAAGTTTTAAAAAAAAAGAATAAAGAATTAAATCTAAAATTTTTTTCAAAAAAGGAATTAAATATACTTAATCTCAAATCTATAGAAAAATGCATAATAAAAAACAAGCCAGATATGATTATACATACGGCTGGTTTATCTCGCCCGATGAATCAACATGAAAGTAATATTTCAAAAAGTATTGATTTAAATATAATAGGAACAGCAAACCTAGTAAAAATTTGTCAAAAATTTAAAATAAAAATTATTTATTTCTCAACAAACTACGTCTATGAATGCACTAAAGGTAATTACAAAGAAACTGATGGAATTAAACCAATAAATAATTATGGTTTGTCAAAAATGGGTGGTGAAGCATCAGTGTTAATGTATAAAAATTCTCTTGTACTAAGAATTCAAATGACAGAAAAACCATTTGCTCATAAAAAAGCTTATACAAATCTATACTCAAATTATATTTTTCACGAAGATGTTGCTTTAATGCTACCAAAATTGATAAATAGATTTGGAATAATTAATGTAGGAGGTAAAGCAAAGTCAGCTTATAGTTTTGCTAAGACACATAATAAAAATACGATTAAGGCAAAAAAAACAGAAATTGGTTATCCTTTGAAGCAAACAATGAATCTAAAAAAATTAAAAAGAGTATTAAATTGATTTAAAATTTAGATTATTAATCATAAAGATTTACAAATTAATATAAATGAATAAAAATTTAACTATTGTTCTACCATCATATAGATCAAAAAATTTAATTCTACATCATCTTAAAAAATTATCAAATAAATATAAAATAATCGTCATCGAAAATTCATTTGATAAAAATTTAGAAAAAATTGTAAAACAAAAATATAAAAATGTAGATATATTCTTGAGGAAAAATATTGGATTTGGAAGAGCAATAAATTGTGCATCAAAAAAGATTAAAACAAAATATTTTTTTGTTATGAATCCAGATACAAAAATTTACACTTATACGCTAAATCATTTATTAAGTGCTTGTAAAAAAATAAAAAAATTTGGATCAATTAGTCCAATACATATTCATAAAAAAATAAAATATAAAAATAAATTGTTTGTTGAAGAAAAAAAAATTAATGGTCAAGCAATGCTTTTTGAAACAAAAATATTTAAAAAAATTAATGGTTTTGATGAGAATTTTTTTTTATATTACGAAGAAAACGATTTTTTTAAAAAATGCAACATTTTAGATTACAAATTATATTTAATAACAAATGCATTTTATAATCATACAAAAATGGATAAAAAAAATAACACTAAATTAAATCTTCACTCAACTACATTTTCAAATTTTGATGAAAAAGAAAGTACTTATTTAGTTGGAGGTTGGCATGGACAATGGTCTAAATTTTACTATCATAAAAAATATTATGGTACATTTAAGGCTTTATCTGTATGTCTACCAAATATAATTTTAAACCTATTACAAATATTTATTTATATTTTAATAAACCCGAAAAAAGTAAAGTATAAATATTACAAAGTGGAAGGATTTATATGTTCTTTTTTTGGTTTTCCATCCTTTAAAAGGTCAAAATTTGACAAAAAATATATCTATTAATTATTATTTTGTTTATCAAAAATAGTATTAATCAATTTTCTTTTAAAAATCTTTAAATAAAAATAATACAATTTACATTTAAACAAGTTGATATAATAAATAATATTTTTTTCAGGTTCTGTCAGTGGATTAAAATATTTTGTATTTGATTTTAAATAAAATCTTTTAAAAAATTTAATAGTTATACCCCATTTAATTAGAAATATTTTTGCACCTATGCTTCCATATTTTTTATTGGAAACCTTTGTAATCTTTTTTCTAAGAACTATCGATCCAAAGTGATAAACTTTGAAATTATTTATACCCTTAAAGAATCTTATTCCTATATTCCATAATTTCATATTAAAATCAGGATCTGATCCGGTTCCAGGAAAATATTCTTCACTAAAACCACCTACTTTATTCCATATATCTTTATGCACTAAAGATGGAGCCCAGGTTGATCCTTGAAAGTCGTAAAAATTATGATTTTTATACTCATCTAAAAATTTTTTTTCATCAAAATTATAAGGTGTATTACCACAATTAAACTTAATTTGACCCTGATGCATCATTGTACCTGAAAGATAAAAATTATTATGACCAATTTTTTTAACTTCCTCTGATAAGATAGAGTCCCAACCTGGACAAAAATAGAAGTCGTCGTGTGCATAAAGTAAATATTCAAATTTCGCTAATTTTGCAGCTTTGTTTATACCTTCGCATATACCAGAATTGTATTTTGTATATGAATATTCGATATTATTTTGCTTTAAAAAATTTAAGGTTCCATCCTCTCCAACATTTACATGGCAGATTATTTGGTTATTAAAATCAGAATTATTTTTTAAACTTCTAATACAAAATTTTAAATATTCTTTATTATTAAATGTAGGTATTAAAATTGAAAACATAATATCTTTTTTTAAACGGCATGCCAAAAAGGTTTTTTAAAAGTTTCTAGTTCAATACATGACATAATATATTTTGACACAACTACATTGCTCATAAATTTATGATACTTGTCATGTCCTAATTTAGCTATTTTTTTTCTTTCATTATCGTTAGATGAAAAAAATTTTATTTTTTTTAATAGATCTAATGAATTTGAGTAATATACAACTTCTTTTTTTGAGAATATTTTTTGAAAGTTTGTTTTTTTATTTATAAAAACTAAAAGTCCATTGCCCATTAATGATGAAATTCTATCACTAGAGTATTTTTGTTGATAAGTTCCCCTGCTAATATTTAAAGCCATTTTAGATTTGGAGAGATAATGATAATAATTTGATCCCCAAACTGGTTCAAAATTATTTATTCCAAATTGCGCAAATTTGTTTTGTGGTAAATTATTAATAAGTTCATTTACAAATTTTTCTCTTTCATCGATCTTCCCTTTTTTTAATATACCTCTATTTTGACCATGACTAATCGCCACAAAAACATCGTACTCTAAATTATCATCGTTAAAATTTTTATAATTATCTATCGATATATCAACAGGATTAGGAATAAACTTTAATTTTTTAAAATATTTATGTTTTTTAAAAATTTTTGGTGAAGATGTTAAAAAACAATAATCAACAATAGATAGATTTTTAAAAAATAATTCTCTTTTTTTTCCGCTTAAAAATTCTGAGGATATAGAGTCTATAAACCAAGAAACAATTTTAATGTTATTTTTTTTACAGTAATTGTAAACCACATCATTTATGTTAAATACATGGCCAATTAACAACACATGAGGAGAAAAATTTTTAAGTGTATTTAGTATTTTTTCATTAAATTTGTTAACTTTACTAAAAGGTTTCAAGAAAGATCTATTCAATTTTAAAAAAAAACGATCGCTAATAGTCTGAACTATATAATTATTTTTAATGAATCCGTTGTTTAATTTGTTAGCAAAAGAATAATAAAGTCTTCCGTCAGCATTTTCATTAAAGTTTGCTATATGCAACACTCTTTTCTGATTAAATTTTTTATCTATTTTATTTTTTTCAATTAAATCTTGTCTTAAAAAATCCAATTTTTCTGATATTTTTGTTAATTCGAAGTTATTTTTTTTATAAAATAATTTTTGCTTTTGTTTTCTATAATTCTTATCTTTTGTAACTTTTTTTAAGATATTAAATAAATGTGATGAGTCATTTTTTTTTAAAACCAATGCTATATTTTTAGATTCTGACAATCCAGCTTTATTTGAAATTATTGGCAAACACATTCTGCTACTCGCCTCTATTGCAATTCTACCTAAGGGCTCATCCCATACAGAATTGCCGATGGCAATTTCTGATTTTTTGTAGTAATCTAAAACTTCAGAATTTTTTTTATAACCAATTTCTTTTACAACATTAGGGTCTGGGAAAATTTTTTTTCTAGTTTCATTACCAATGGCAATAAAATTCCATGTAGGATCATATTTTTTAAATTTTACTGCTGCTTCACAATAAATATGGTAACCTTTGGCATTATTCAATTTAGCAACAAATAATATATTTTTTTTCTTTTTACTAAGATTTATTTTTTTTAACTTATTAACTCCATGTGGTATTATTATGGTATTTGATAAATTTGAATTTTTGAACTGAGAAAAAAACCTTTGTTGTATCCATCTACTTATGAAAATAACTTTATGTGAGTTAGATATTATATCTTCACGCTCCTCTCTTTTTATCGAGCCCCTTATTGATAATGGGTCATTATGAAAAACAACATTAATCTTAGCATTAGGAAAATATTTTTTTATATAATTTAGATACTCTGGTCTATTATGTATTTCAATTATTTTTATTTTTTGATTTCTATATTTTTTACAAAAATTAATAATATAATTTTTATTTCTAAATATTTTAGATCTATCTTTTAAATCGTCTGAAGAAATAATTTGTATTCTTTTTTTAAATTTTGAATATTTTGTAGTATCTTTAACATATAAAGATACTGCACCTGCCAATTTAGGATTCAAACTTTCTTTAAATGGTAGAATTATAAATATATCTTTTTTCATACTCTAGTATATTTAGATTTTAAATAATTTCTTAATTTGTAATTTTTCTTTAACTTATACTCTTCTTTCATAGCTTTATTTTTAGTTTTATATTCTTTTATGTATAAATAATCCCATTTCCTACCCTTAGTAAACTTAGCACCTTTTGAAGTGTTATGATTAATTAGTCTTTTATGCAAGTTAACGGTATAGCCAACATAGGAAATTAGTCTGTTATTATGTTTAGAAACAATAATATATACATAATATGGCATAAATTTAACTAATTCTTAAGATAAATTTACATTAATCATTATCTTATATTTTGTGAATTAAAATAATTTAAATAATTTTTAATGTTTATATTATTAGAAATTTTTATAAATACACCCTTTAATAAATGAAGAATCTAGACTATTTAAACCAAAAGGGATCTATTTAATCATGTACTTTTTTTATAATTAATTATAGTTATCAGTAGGATATACATAAAACATAAAATTAAATTTGATTAATAGATTAAAAAAAAAATTCCAAAGTGAAAAAATCAAATTTTGTGAAGATTTGATAAATAATAAAAAAAAAAATAAGATTTTTTTTACTTTAAAATGGTTTTTAGAAGCATTTGCCCGTTATACATCTAAACAATCATTTGATATCAATTTAAATTTTTTCAGATTGCTAATAAGTATAATAATAAGCTTACCAAGAAGTATATTTATTAGGTTAATTAAATATTTAGATATATTGTTCCCACCATCTTTTGGCGCCATTCATACTCAAGTCAGCAGATATATAATTGAGTCTGATATTTCGTTAATGGTAAACACTTCTAATTCAGACATCGACATTAGATCTTTGATTTGGAAAAAAGAAGCACTAACTATATTGAAAGACTTGGTTAATAAACACAATATAAAAGATATAAAATTTATCGAAATTGGAGCTGCAAGCGGCTTAGTTAGTTTAATGTTCGCCGAATGGTCAAAAAAAAAATCAATTAAATATAAATGTGTTTGTGTTGAACCAAATTTTTCTAATATTGATTTTTTACATCGAATGATAATTAAACATAAATTTGATATCAAAATTGTACCGTGTGTTATAAATCAAAATAAACGTTGGACTGAATTTGAGGACATTGGAAATAAAGGTCTTGTAATGGATGCTATTGATAACAAAGATAACATGATTTATAAATTTTCAGTAACAGTAAATGAAATTATGTCATCAGTTTTTGAGCCTAATATCATATATATAGATGCATTAAAAAATGAAAGTCAGATTCTTTATGAATTGATTAAATATTGCAATAACAATACCTATATTTTGGTTGAGTTTGATTCTGGCATATCTGAAAATTTGAAACAAAACTTATTTGATAATAATTTTGAACTGTATAATGTAAAAAATGATCACTTTATTATTTCTAAAAAGTAATTAAAAAATAATAAATATTTTATATAAATGACTAAAAAAAAACATAATAAATTAGATAAGAAAAAATTAAAATCATCAATTGATAAAAATAAAACCCATTTCTCATGGAAATTTAGTAAAGATATTGTAAAAAAGTTTGACGATCATATTGAAAGATCCATACCTAGATATAGTGATTGTCATAAATTAACGAAAAGAATAAGTAATTTTTTTCTTACAGAGAATAATTCGAGATATTTGGATATAGGTTCCACAACAGGATCCTTAATAGAAAAAATTAGTTTACATCATGAAAAGCTTAATAAATTAAAGATTTCTGGCATCGAGATAGAACCACATTTTTGTAAATTTTCAAAAAAAAGACTAAATAAATTATCCTTAAAACATGATATAAATTTTCATAGCGAAGATGTTTATTCATTTTTAAAAAAAACAAATAAAAAATTTGATTTTGTAACCTCTTTATTTACTTTACAATTTATAAAACCCAGCAAAAGATCTGAAATACTAAATTTGATATATAAAAAAATGAATTGGGGAAGTGGATTTGTTTTTTTTGAAAAAGTTCGAGGCAAAGACTCTAGGTTTCAAGATATAATGAATTTTTTAATTAATCTTGAAAAAACAGATCAAAATTTTAATCCAACAGAAATTTATGGAAAGTCAATGTCATTAGTGGGTGTCATGGAGCCATTTACTCATAATGGAAATTTACAACTTTTAAAAAAAGCAGGATTTAAAGATATAGATGTGATATTTAAATATGTAAATTTTCAAGGATATCTTTGTATTAAATAAAAATTCAAAAAATAGATAATGGCGGTCCCTAGGGGAATCGAACCCCTCTTTCGAGGATGAAAACCACGTGTCCTAACCGATAGACGAAGGGACCAAAAACAGCTTTTTATTGTAAATTGAATAATTAATCAAGTTAATCATCAAATATTTTGTTTTAGTTTTATTACTTTTTTTAATCCTGAAGATTTGTGCGTTACAAATGTTTCTGAAATAAATTCATTTCCTTGTAATTTTATTCCAGAAACGAGGTCACCTGTCGTGATCCCCGTAGCACAAAATAATGAATCACCGGAAACAATTTCATTCAATTCGTATTTTTTTGAAAAATCTTTTATGCCCATTTTTTTAGCCCTTATTTTATCATTGTCAGTTACAAATAAAAATCTACCTTGAAAGCTGCAATCAAAAGCATCTAAAGCAGATGCAGCTAAAACACCTTCGGGACCACCTCCAATACCTAAAAAAATGTCAACACCATATCTTTCATTTGTTACTAATAATGCTCCAGAAATATCACCATCAGTTATTAATTTGATATTAACATTTAGTTTCTTTAATTCTCTTATTATTTGTTCATGTCTAGGTCTATCCAAAATACATGCTGTCAAACTTTCTGGTTTTTTATTTAAATATTCACTTAAATTAAAAATATTTTTTTTAACCGTGTAATCTAAATCAATTACATTTTTTTCTTTTACTTTAGTCGATATCTTTGACATATAAGTTTCAGGTGCTCTAAATAAATTATTTTTTTTTGCAATTGCAATTACAGATAATGCTCCTGGTTGATTATTAGCTGCAAAATTAGTTCCTTCAAGAGGATCAACAGCTATATCAAATTCTGGACCTTTGTTTTTTCCAATTTTTTCACCAATATATAACATAGGTGCTTCATCTAGCTCACCCTCACCTATTACTATTTGACCTTGTATATCTAAATTATTCAAATTAGATCTCATTGAGTCTACAGCAGCTTTATCTGCTGCTATTTTATCTTTTTTTCCAACTAAGTATGATGATGCTAGTGCTGCTTTAATAGTTATATTAACAAACTGATCTATGAATTTTTTATCAATGCCCATTAAGCCTTTTCATCTATTAAATCTTCTTGTTCAATCTTAGACTCAAATTCCCTTAAACGTTTATAAACGCTAGCAAGCTCTATAATTGTTGGCCAAGCTTTTAATAAGTATTGCATAGACCCTTCAACTCTTCCAAATGCTCTTATAATTTGCTGCATAACTCCTAATGTAACTACTCCAGCCACAATTGCTGGAGCTAAAAATACATATGCAGATAAAACATTTGCTTGTAAATAAGCAATTCGCCCAATATTAAAATATAAGTATCTTAGATAACTTAAAAAATGAATTTTACGAACATCATCAAATAATTCGTCGATTCTTTTTGGCCTTACACTGCCGTCATCTTCTGCGATAACTAAAATTTTTCTATATGCTGCCTCTTGTTTTTGTAAATCATATTCAACACCAACAAGTCTTAATATCAACCCAAGTACAATTAAAAAAACAGTACCACCTATAGTCCAAATCAAGGCTCCTACTATTAAACCATATTCCCATTCTCCAAAAAAAAATATGGGTATACCAACACTTAAGCCAAATAATATAGGAATAAATTGAATCAAAATCATTATAGATTCTATTAAACTTGTGCCTAATCCTTCCATAATTCTTGTGAATTTTATTGTATCCTCTTGAACTCTTTGAGACGCACCCTCAATTTTACGTGCTTTATCGTAAACAGCGTGATACCATTCAACCATTGCTGTTCTCCATCTAAATAAATAATGGGCTGTAAAAAAACTAATTGCTACATAAACAGCGATATACATACCTGCCAATGTAATAAATGAAAACAAGCTTGCAAAATATTCTTCAATTGAAACAGCGTTTGGCTCAGCAAGTGCTTTTTGAATCATATCATAAAATACACCAAACCATTCATTTATTTTTACATCTATTTCAACCTGAACCCAAAGTGATGAAAGAATAATAAAGGAACCTAACCATGACCAGAGAAACCAATTTTTTTGAGTAAAAAATCTAAACATTGACTATTTTAAAAAATTATCTGCATAAGATTTCTTTACAGTCTTTCTTACTCTTGGTTCAATTAATTCAAAATCAATTTTCTTTTTTTTAGCATAGCTAATTGCTAGTTCTTTCGAAGAAAATTCTAATTTTAATTCTGTATAGGTGTCAGATGAGCTTTCCCACCCCATCAAAGGATTTTTGGATGGATCTTTTGTTTTAAATTCTAAAATCCACTTATCTTTTTTTGCTAATCCAGATTGCATTGGATTTTTATTTGGAATGTAAATAATTGCTTTTCTCATAATTGATGGTCGGAGTGGCAGGATTCGAACCTGCGACCCTCTGGTCCCAAACCAGATGCGCTACCAGGCTGCGCTACACTCCGATCCGAGTACTAATACAGCAGTTATTGATAATTTCAATGTATAAAGAAGCCAAAATTGAAAGAAATTTGATTAAAATCTGGTATATAACGAAGCATGATTATTACTTGTCCAAATTGTAACAAGCAATTTAAAATTGAAAATTCACAAATACCAAATGAAGGTAGAGATTTGCAATGTGGGTCATGCAATCATGTTTGGTTTCACAAGATTGAGGATGAAAATAATGAAGTATTAAGGTTAAATGAAGAAATCGTTAGTAAACAATTAGAATCAAAAGCTGAAACTAAAAATGAAAAAATAATAGAGGCAAAACAACCACAAGAAAAAATAAAAACAGATAAAAATTATAATAAAAAGAAAATAATTTCTGAAAATCGAAAAAAATCAACTACATCAATAAATAAAGAAAATAAGGGAAGTAAATTTTTTTCTTATTTAGTAGTTTTTATTATATCTTTTGTCGCATTAATTATATTGCTTGATACTTTAAAAAACCCTTTAATCAATGTGTTTCCGAGATTAGAAATTATTTTATTTAACCTTTTTGAAACATTGCAAGATATAAAACTATTTATTATAGACCTGATTTGAATTTTTTATGATTAATTATATATCTAAACCTTTCAGATGGTTCTTTAAATTAGAAGCTGCAAGTGGTCTTGTGCTATTGTTTGCTGCAATAATTGCATTACTTATAAGTAATTCTGGTCTAGCAAATTTATATTTTACTACTCTAAACAAATATTTATTCATAGGTATTAATAATGTTGGATTAAAATTATCAGTATTACATTGGATTAATGATGCATTAATGGCGATATTTTTTTTCTTTGTAACGTTAGAAATTAAAAGAGAATTTTTACAAGGAGAATTATCTAATATTAAACAAGCCTTATTGCCAATAATTGCAGCTGTTGGAGGAATGTTGGTTCCAGCATTATTTTATGTTTTCATAAATTTAGGTGACAGTGAAACATTAAATGGATGGGCAATTCCATCAGCTACAGATATAGCTTTTTCTTTAGGAGTTTTATCCTTGTTAGGCAAAAGAGTTCCTTTATCGTTAAAGGTATTTTTAACTGCTTTAGCAATAATTGATGATTTAGGAGCAATAGTAATTATCGCCTTATTCTACTCCGGAGATCTAAGCATTAAATATTTAACTTTAATGTTATTAGCTTTTATTGTTTTGCTAACAATTAATAAATTTAATATTAAAAAGTTCCTCCCTTATTTAGTGGTTGGACTTTTCCTATGGGATTTTACACATAACTCCGGTATCCATGCTACCATTGCTGGAGTTTTGTTGGCTATAACAATTCCTCATAGAAAAAAAGAAAAAGATTATTCTTTATTAATAAAAATAGAACATGCAATCAGTCCATATGTAGCTTTTGGAATAATGCCTTTATTTGCGTTTGCAAATGCTGGTGTGTCTTTGGAAGGTTTATCATTTGCTTCGTTGTTGGATAAAGTTCCTCTAGGTATCGTACTAGGACTTTTCCTTGGTAAACAACTGGGTGTTTTTATATTTTCTTATGTATCTATAAAATTGAAAGTTGCTCAGATGCCAAACGATACAAGTTGGTACAATTTTTATGGAGTTGGAGTTCTTACTGGAATTGGTTTCACAATGAGTTTATTTGTTGGAAACTTAGCATTTGTTGAAAACATTCAATATATGGACGGTGTAAAAATAGGAGTCCTAACTGGATCATTGTTATCTACTTTATTTGGTTATTTTTTAATATTACTTACTCCAAATAAACCTAGTAAATGAGAAAAGTAATAATTTTATTATCTATAATTATGTTTTTTTTTAAAACTTCAGTAACAGCAAACTACGAAAAAAAAATTTATGATTTAAGTATTGAAAGTATAACTGGTGAGACTATAAATTTTAAAAATTTCAAAAATAAAGTTATTTTAGTGGTAAACACTGCAAGTTATTGTGGATTTACAAAACAATATGATGAATTACAGGAATTGTGGGATTTATATAAAGAAAAAGGTTTGATTGTTCTTGGTGTTCCCTCTAATTCGTTTAATCAAGAAAAAAATAACAATAAAGATGTCAAAGAATTTTGTGAGGTAAATTTTAATATTAACTTTCCACTTACAACTATAACTGTAGTTAAAGGTGAGAATGCTCATGAACTTTTTAAATGGGCTAAAGAAAATCACGGCAAATCTGCAATACCTAAATGGAATTTTCATAAAATTTTAATTAATAAAGAAGGAAATGTTGAAGACACATTTTCATCTATAACAAAACCAATGTCAAAAAAAATAATTAAAGCTATAGAAAATATTTTATAGTTTTATAGTTAATCCATCATATGCTGGAATAATATTTTTAGGTAATATTTTTTTAAGAACTTTGTAATCTAATACTGGCGATAAATTAGTGAGAATCGCATTTTTGGGTTTAATTTTTTTGATTATAGCTAAAGAAGTTTCTAAATTAAAATGTGATGGATGAAAATTGTACCACAAACAATCAATTATTAGGTATTTTAAATTTTTAAAATATTTGAAATCTTTTTCATAGATTTTACTTACATCACTTATATAAGCCAATTTATTTTTAATAATAAAACAATTAGATTTAATTGTTCCATGTTGAACTAATATAGATTTAATAATAATTTTTTTTTTATTATCTCTTGTATGTATATTTTTTGGTAATTTATTTAGTTTTAAAGTCGCAGGATACTCCTTTGAATAACTCTTAAATATATACGAAAAGTCATTTTTTAAATATTTGTAAGTAGGTTTATCAGCATAAACATTAAGTTGCCTTCTGCTATTTATAAAAAATGATCTCAAGTCATTAATTCCATGTGTTTGATCAGCATGCAAATGTGAGTAAAGAACTTTATTTATTTTTTTAATTTTATGTCTTAGTAATTGCTGACGTAGATCAGGAGAAGTGTCAATTAATATATTTTCTTCAGATGTTTGTATTAAAGCTGAGCATCTTGTTCTATAATTTTTTTTAATCTTTGGATCACAGTTTCCAAAAAAACCATCAGGTCTTGGTACACCCATTGAACTACCACATCCTAAAATGATAAATTTCATAATTTTAAATTAAAAAAAAAGTTTATTAAAATTGTTTGTAGTTTTTTTAATGAGATCTTCTTTTGGTATATTTTTAATCTCTGCTAATTTTGCAGCAGTAAATTCAATAAATGATGGTTCATTTTTTTTTCCTCTTTTGGGAACAGGAGCTAAAAATGGACTATCTGTCTCAATTAAAATATTATCCATAGGAATTGACTTGAAAGTATCTTGTAAATCTAGTGAGTTTTTAAAGGTGATGATTCCACTTGCTGAGAAGAAAGCATTTAAAGTCATTAATTTCTTAGAGAATTCTTCTGATCCAGTAAAACAATGCATTAAAATTTTAATATTTTTGTTTTTGTATTCATTTAAAATCTCAAAAGTTTCTTTTTCAGCAGATCTAGAGTGAACAATTAATGGAACATTGGTTTTTATACACGCTTCAATATGTTCTTTAAAACTCGTTATCTGCTTTTGCTTTTCACTATTATTGTAATAAAAATCTAAACCGGTTTCTCCAATTCCAATAATTTTTGAATTTTCATTCAAACTTTTTATGATTTGTTCTGAAGTAATTATGTTTGTAGAGCTTTCATGAGGATGAATACCAATAGTACCATAGATTATCTCATCTAGATTGATTATTTCCTTTACTTTAGAAAAACTTTCAAAAGAGGTTGATATGGTTAATAATTTTTTTATACCTACATCTTTAGATCTTTGTAATACATTAGATAAGTCACTTAATAACGGTTCGTGATCAAGATGACAGTGTGAATCAATCATTTTTTTTTTCTATTTTTTTAAAAAGTATATCTATTTTATTTAAATTATTACCTTTATTTAAATACTCATTATCTGTGACTGTATTTAATTTTACTTTATTTTCATCAATATCAAAAATTTTTAAAGCTTTTAAAGACGATTCTGGAATAATTGGATACAATAAAAAACTAATTTTTCTTACAATTTCCAATGTGGTGTAAACAATAGTATTTAATCTAATTTTATCATCTTTTTTTTTCCATGGTTCCTGATCATTAAAATATTTGTTGGCTTCAAAAAGAGAATTAACAATATAATCGATATAAAAATTAATATTCTGACTATCAATTTTAGATCTAATAATATTTAAATTATCCTTGTATTTATTTAATAGTAATAAATCTTCATCTTGAAATTTAATTTCAGAAGGAATTTTTCCTTCACAATTTTTAATTGCAAAAGCTGTTACACGTTGACATAAATTTCCGTAATTGTTAGCTAAATCACTATTTATACAATCTTCCAATCTATCTTGAGAAATATTCCCATCGTTTCCAAAAGAGACTTCTTTGATTAAATAATATCGTAGAGGATCTAAACCATATTTATTTATTATTTCTATAGGATCTAAAATATTCCCTTTAGATTTGGACATCTTTTCTTCACCGGATAATATCCAACCGTGTCCATAAACTTTCTTTGGTAAATCAATTTTAGCTGCTAATAAAAAAGCAGGCCAATAAACAGCATGAAATCTTAATATATCTTTTCCAATTAAATGTATTGAAGCTGGCCAAAATTTTTTAAACAAATTGTCATCTGTATTAGGATAATTTAATGCACTTAAATAATTTGTAAGTGCATCAAGCCAAACATATATCACATGATTTTTATTATTAGGCACTGTTATTCCCCATGAAAAACTTTTTCTGCTTACAGAAAGATCTTTTAAGCCACTTTTTACGAAACTAATAACTTCATTTTTTCTAGATTCTGGAGAAATAAAATCTGGATTAGCATCATAATATTCTAATAAAGGTTTTTCCCACTTTGAGAGTCTAAAAAAATAAGATTCTTCTTCAATCCACTCAACTGAAGATTTTGAAGATATAGCAATTTTTTTTCCATCTACTACCTCAATTTCATCGTCATTATAAAAGGCCTCATCTGAGACCGAATACCAACCAGAGTAATTTGATAGATAGATATCGTCATTTTTTTCTAGTTCACTCCAAAGATACTGGACTGTTTTTTTATGTCTTGCCTCTGTAGTTCTAATAAAATCAGTATTTGATAAATTCAATGTATCAGATAGATCTCTAAAAGTTTGGCTAATTTGATCACAAAATATTTGAGGCTCCTTCCCTGCTTTTTCAGCTGATCTTTGAATTTTTAAACCATGTTCATCAGTACCTGTGAGAAAATGAACCTTATAATCATCTATTAATTTAAATCTGGCAAAAAAGTCAGCAATAATACTAGAATATGCATGACCCATATGGGGTTTTGCGGAGGGGTAGTAAATAGGAGTCGTTATATAGAAATTTTTATCCATTTAATACTTTATCTTCAAACTCAATAAACAATGTTTCTTCATCTAAATTATAAATTTTTGTATTGTTAATTTTTTTTAAAAAATAATGATATGATTTAATTAAATTAATATTTTTTATAGATATATTATTTCTAAAGTAAAGTTCAATAAAAGAATAAATTATCGCAATTATTGATTTATCTTTTTTATAAATTTTTTCTCTAATAATAGATTTAAGAGTCATTTTTAAATCAAAATTTAAAAGATCTAAATTATATTCTTCAGATAACTTTATTAATTTAAGTAATTTACCTGGCGTTACATAATTATCAAATAATTCATTGTTAACAATGTTATTAATATCATCATTGAGTATTTGATTAACAATTTTTATAGACTGATTTTTTGTTAAATTAAGTTTAAAATTCAAACATCTTGATTTAAGTGTAGAAAGTATTCTTTTATTATTATTAATTAAAATAAAATTTATATTTTTATTAGGTTCCTCTAAAATTTTTAATAAAGCATTAATAGAATTAATATTCAATAGTTCAATATTGTCGATTAAAACAAATCTTTGTTTTTTATTAAATGAAGATTTGTTTAAGTGGATTATCAATTCTCTTATTTGATCGATATCAATATTTTTTTTGTCTTCTATAACATTAACGAGATTAAAATTTGGATTAGATCTATTTTGTATTAATTTGTAAGACTTGTTTTCAGAATTAATAATATTATTTTTAAAATTATAAGGATATTCTTCATTTTCTGATAATATAGAATTGATTAAATGATAGGCTAATGTTGATTTACCTATACCTTTATCGCCAGATAAAAGAATTTTATTAGGTAATTTTTCTTTTTTATATAATAAAGATAAATCATTAAAAATTTTTTCGTGCCCAAACAAATTTGTTTGTGTTGAAGAATTTAAATTCATTTAATTAATTTATTTAGTTCTTTTATAATTAAATTCTCGTTGTGTTTTATTTCCAAATTTGAATCAATTATTTTATAAGATTTTTTATCTCTTTTAGCTAACTTTAAAAAACCTTTTTGTACTTTATTATAAAATTTCATATCAAATTTGTCGTATCTATTTAAAGATTTTCTTTTTTTTAATCTTAGAAAAAGATTTTTTTTGTCAACAACATTAAGAAAGGTAAAATTAATTTTGATATCCTTTAATAAAAATTTATTTATTATATTTATAATTTTTAAATTAACACCCATTCCAAAATGCTGGTATGCAATGGTGGAGTCGGTAAATCTATCTATCAAAATAATTTTTTTCTTATAGTATTTCTTTATTAGGTTAATATTTTCACTTCTGGCAGCTAAATATAAAAGTAAATCAGTTTTGATATTAAAATCAGATTTTTTATTTAAAATTAATTTTCTTATTTTTTCAGAGTTTAAACTTCCACCAGGTTCTCTAATTTTAATATGGCTAATTTTTTTTTTTTCTAAATATTTTGATACTTTTTTTATATGATGACTTTTACCACTGCCCTCGATGCCTTCAAAGACGATGATTGGGTTTCTATACATCGCCCCAAATTAAATAATTTATTGATCTGATAAGTCTAGTAAAAAAATTAACTTTTTTTATTTCTTTAAATGATAATAAATCATACTCACCAACTAATTCTTGATCATATACAACTTTTAAAGTTGCTATTTTTTGATCTTTTTTAATTGGTGCTTCTACTGGGCCATCATATATTACTGAAACTTTTAAAAGCTTCTTTTTTGCTTTTTTTATTGTTTTGTATAAATCCTCTTTTAAATATGTATTAACAGTGTTTTCTTTACCAAGCCAGACATCAACTTTATGAAAAGGCTCATTTGCTTTAGCAATATTAACAAGATCAAAATTGGTTAATCCGTAAGTTAAAAGTTTTGTACTTTCTTTCGACCTTGAATTTTTTGAGGTAAATCCACTTCCAACAGCAATAAGCCTTCTACCATTTCTATTAATCGACGAAGCTAAAGAGTATTTTTCATATGACAAATAACCTGTCTTAATTCCATCTGCATTTAAATTTTTGTAAAGTAAAGGATTTCTATTACCTTGTGTTATTGGGTCACCGCCAGTTCTTTCCCAGGTAAATTCAGTTTCTTTGAAATATTCATAAAATTTTGGATAATTTTTAATTAAATATCTAGACATAATCATAATGTCTCTAACTGTAGAAAGGTTATCGGGTGCGTTTATACCTGAAGAATTCGAAAAATTTGTATTTTCCATACCAATTTCTTTTGCTTTCTCAGTCATTAAAAAAGCAAATTCTTCTTCTGTACCAGCTATACCTTCTGCTAAAGCAATACATGCATCATTACCAGATGAAATGATTATGCCCTTTAATAAATTTTCTACAGAAATTTCATCTCCAACCATTATAAACATAGATGAATATCCTGATTGTGATAATCTCCATGCATTTTCTGAGACTATAAATTTATCATTTAGACTAAGTTCTCCACTTTTAATTAAGTCAAATGCAATTATAGAAGTCATTATTTTAGTCATTGATGCTGGAAAAATTTTTCTGTCTGCATCTTTTTCAAAAAGTATTTCACCTGAATGGTAATCCTGCAGTATTGCAGTTCTCGCTTTTACATCAAAATTTGCTTTTGAGAAATTTATAAATGATAGAGTAAAAAAAATTATTGTTAATATTGTTTTATGCATCTTTTAGTATTTCAATGTTTTCAAAATTTAATACTTTTATTTCATTAAATGATTTTTCTAGTTTTTTTATATCATTAAATGGACCTAATAATACCCTATATTTAGTTTTTGACAGTTTCTTTATTAAAGAATTTTTAATATTTGTTTCATCTTTTATTCTAATAATCATATTTTCTGCTGAGTCTCTGTAATAAAAATCTGCAATTTTAATTGAGTATAAAAATTTTTGTTTTTTAATTTTTGTTTCTTTTTGTTTCTCTAAACCTAAATTGTCTATAGTTATGCCATCAACAGGGGCTTTTTCTGCAACTTGTTTTTCTTCATCAAAAGTTTTTGCTTTTTTTGCTATAAATGTTGAGTTATTTGAAATTAAAACAAGGTCTATATAAGGTTCCATGGGATCAAGAAATAATTCCTCAGCAATCCGTTGAGAAATTACTGAATTATAAAAATCAGAAAATTTAACATTATTAGAGATTACCTTTGCTATGACTGTTTTATTGTTAACAGGATTTGTAATTTTAACAAATGAATTTTTTTTAATTTTGTTATGAAAAATTAAAAGAGATCTATTATCAATTTTCTTAGATATTTTTTTTTCTTTTTTTAACTTATCTTTATAAATTAAAGTAAAACCAGTATTACTATATTTTTGATCACTAATATAAACTAAAGATTTATTATTCTTATCAAATTGATTACAAGCAGATGTAAAAAATATTAAAAAAAGTAAAATAAGTTTTTTAAAGTTCATTTTCAAATTTATTTTTCAATGTACATACAGCCAAAGCAAATCTCAATGATCTATTCCATTTTAAAATTATTTCATAGTTATCAAATACGATATAAGCCGGATTCAAAGTTTCTGCGTCAGGTATGATATCTTTATCTGGAGTAATAATAGCCACATTGAATTTATTATACTTAATATCAATTTCGTCATTATTTTTAATATATTTTCTAAAATATTTTAATTTTTTTTTATCATGAAGTTTTTTTGCAGAAATATTTAAATATTTACTTGGTATATCTTTAGATAATTCAATTCTATAGAAACAAGGATTATTACTTTTCCAGCCTATTTGATTTAAGTAATTTGATGCTGAAGCGTAAGCATCATTATTATTTTTTAAATCGATATATCCATTTCCATCATAATCAATGGCATAATTTTTCATTGTAGATGGCATAAATTGAAAAAATCCAAATGCGCCGGCCCAAGATCCGTATAATTTTTTATAATCAATTTGACTATTTTCTATTAATCTTAAGAGTGTTAATAATTCATTTGTAAAAAACTCTGATCTTCTTTTATCAAAGCTTAAAGTTGCCAAAGAAGATAAGATATCCATTTTTCCAACATATGTCCCAAAATTTGTCTCTATCCCCATTAATGCTAGTAACAATTCTCTTTCAATATTAAATTTATTTTCTACAGCATTAATTAGTTTTGAATTTTTTTCATAAAATTTTTTGCCAAAAGACACTTTTTTTAATGATGTTCTTTTTGAAATATAAGTTTTGGTATCTTCATAAAACTCGGGTTGATACCTGTCATATTTAATTACATCTGATAAAAATTTAGTATTAGACATGACTAAATCAAAAGTTTTTTCTGAAATATTATTTTTTAAAGCTAACTTTTTAAAATCCATTTTCCAGTTTTCAAAGTCTTTATTGATATCTGCAAATGAACAATTGATTAAAATTAAAATAAATAGCAGAGAAATCTTAATTTGTTTCATCTAAATCCTTTAAATATATAATTACAGCAATCCATATAAAAATAAAACTAACTAATTTTGTTATTGAAAAAGGCTCGTTGTAATAAAAATATCCTAATAGAAATTGAAAAGTAGGTGTAATATAAAAAATCATTCCAGCTGGTCCTAAACCGCATAGCTCAACCCCTCTCACATATAAAAACAAAGGAATAACCGTCATTGGTCCAGCTAGGAAAATAAATAGCATCATAGAAGGATCTGAGAGTCTAAAATCGTTGTATCCTTTATTTGTTATTAAATAAAAAATAATCAATGCAAATGGAAGTATAAATAAACTCTCTATAAGAAGACCAACATCAGTATCTACATTAATTTTTTTTCTTACTAGATTGTAAAACCCCCAACTGAAAGCTACAATTAAACCAACCCATGGTAATGATTTAATACTTACTATTATTAAAAAAAGAATTGATAAAATCACTAATAGAATTGAAAAAATTCTTTTTCTGTTAAGTTTTTCATTAAAAAAAAAATAACCCAACATTACACTTAAAATAGGCATTATAAAATATCCAAAGCTTGCATCAATAATTCTATTAGTAGCAATAGCATATATCCAAACACCCCAGTTAATAAAAATTAAAAAACCTGAAATAAATAAATAAAATAAATTTGATTTACTTTTTATAATTTTAAAAAAAATTCTCCATTTAGAAAAAAAAAAAGTTGTAAATATTAATATAAAAGCCGTCCAAAGACATCTATGAACTACCAATTCAATGTATCCAATATAAGCAATGTATTTAAAATAAATAACACCAAAAAAACCCCACCAAAAAGATCCAAATCCTGCAAGTAATAGGCCTTTATTAAATTCTTTATTCATTGGATTTCTTATTACAAGTAATTAATAAATTATTAGACTATTTTATAGTTGAATTAAATAATTATAATTATAAAACCTTGCTCACGGAGAGATGGCTGAGCGGTTGAAAGCACCGGTCTTGAAAACCGGCAAAGGGGCAACTCTTTCCTGGGTTCGAATCCCAGTCTCTCCGCCATCATTTTTGTGTATAGTCAAAATTTTTATATAAGAAATTGATATTGTTATTTTCAAATTCAAAATCGGTTTTAAAACCATTGTAAAATTTATACAAATTAGTGTCATCAATATTAAGTAATTTTTCTAAATCAATTAGATCGTTCTCATTTAAATTATTTATATATTTTTTTGTAAATGCACCCAAAAGATTATCCATTTCTTTTGTACCTCTATAATTAGATCGGTAAATAATTTTTTTTTTTAATTCATCTATGTTGATCATAATAATTAGAATATATTAGTTGTTAATGAATAATAAAACAAATTATGAATATTTATTGTCAGATTTAAGTTCTTTAAAAGGTGTGGGAACTAAAACAAAAAATTTATTAAAGAAGAAAAATATTAATAATTTATTTGATTTACTATGTAAACTTCCAAAATCTTATACAGATAGAAGCTTATCATCAAAAATAAAAGATTTAAAAATTGGTGAAATACAAACAGTAAATATAATTCCACAAAAGTATAACTTTCCAAGAATAAGGAAATTACCAAATAGAGTTATATGTAGTGATGAAACTGGTGAAATAGATTGTATTTTTTTTAATAGTTACGAAGGTTATATTAAAAAAATACTTCCTTTAGGAAAAGAAATTACTGTTAGTGGTAAAATAGGTTATTTTAGAAATAAATATCAAATCACCAATCCAAAATATGTTTCTGAGGATTCTTCTTTAATCAAACAAACTCATAATAAATACTCGTTAACAGAAGGTATTTCTGAAAAAATATATAATAAAATCATAAATCAAATAATCAATAATTTGCCGGTTTTTAACGAATGGCACTCTAAAAGTATTTTATCTAAATTTAAAAATATAAGTTGGAATAGCTCTATTAAAGAATTGCACAAACCTGAAAATATTGGAAATTATAAATCAAATTTCTATCAAAGACTTGCTTTTGATGAAATATTTTCAACATTTCTTGTTAATTCTGAAATAAGGAAAAAAATAAGAAAAATTAAAAAAAAAAATAAAGTTATTAATTTAAATAAACAAAATTCTATAATAGATAAATTAGATTTTTCACTTACGGGTGATCAAAAAAAAACACTTAACGAAATAAACAATGACTTAATTTCACCAAATAAAATGTTTAGACTTTTGCAAGGAGACGTTGGTAGTGGAAAAACAGTAGTGTCTCTTTTAGCAGCAATAAATAGCATAAATTCTGGTTTCCAGGTTGCCTTTATGGCTCCAACAGAAATTCTAGCAAGACAACATTTTAATCTTGCAAAAAAAATATTTCCTAAAAATATAAATATAGATCTTATTTCTGGAAAATCTGAATATAAATTAAAAAAAGAAATTCATAAAAAATTAGAAAATAATAAAATTGATATTATCTTTGGAACACATGCAATATTTCAAAAAAAAGTAATTTTTAAAAAATTAGGATTAATAATTATAGATGAACAACATAAGTTTGGAGTGAATCAAAGAAAAAGATTGTCAGACAAAGGTGGACCAAATTGTGACGTATTATTAATGACAGCAACACCTATACCTAGAACTCTAACAATGACAATTTATGGTGATATGGATATTTCAATAATTAGAGAAAAACCTAAAAATAGAAAACCAATTAAGACGTATAGTAAATTAGAGGTTAAAATTGACGATGTTTTAAAATTTATAAAAAAAGAAATTAACTTAGGAAATCAAATTTTTTGGGTTTGTCCATTAATTGAAGAATCTAAAAAATTAGATCATTCATCAGCTGTAAAAAAGTATGAATATTTAGAAAGCAAGTTTCCAAATCAAGTAAGTTTACTTCATGGAAAAACTGATGTGGATGAAAAAAATGAAATACTAAATAACTTTTTAAATAATAAATTTAAGATACTGGTTTCTACCACGATTATTGAAGTTGGTATTGATTTTCCAAATGCAAATACGATTATAATTGAAAATGCAAACAAATTTGGTTTATCTCAACTTCATCAATTAAGAGGTAGAGTTGGTCGTGGAGATAAAGACTCTACATGCATATTAATGTTTAAATCAAATCTAAGCGAAAACGCGAAAAAAAGAATAAAAATTTTAAAAGACACTAATGATGGTTTTTTAATATCTGAAGAAGATATGAAATTACGAGGGTTTGGGGATATTTTGGGATTTAAACAAAGTGGTATAAAAAATTTTAAGTTAGCAGATCCAATTCAGAATAGCGATCTTTTCTTATTAGCTGAAAAAGAAATCAGAAGAATTGAAAATTCTAATGAAGATATAAGAAAGTTTAAACCTTTAATAAAACTATACGATAGAGCTGATATCATAAATGATATTGCTTAAGTTTTTTTGGTAGAGGTTCCTGCTGAAACTATAAATTTAGATGCTTCCTCAAAAGACATATTTAAATATATAACGTCTTCTATTGGGAACATTAATAAAAACCCGCTTGTTGGATTTGGTGTAGTTGGTACAAAAACATTAATTAAATTTTTGCCAGTTTTTTGAGCCATTTCCCCTTTATTTTCTTTTGTAGCAAAACCAACAGCCCAAACTCCTTTTCTTGGATATTCAATTAAAACTACACTTTTTTTTCCATCATCTTTTTTGGAAAAAGTTTCTGTCATCTGCACAACGGCAGAATAAACTGTTCTTAAAAATGGAATTCTTTTGAATAGATCATCTATCAATTTAAGAATTCTTCTTCCAAAAAATGACAATGAAAGTCCACCAACAATAGTAATTAGTAAAATTGAAATAACAATTTCAACTCCAGGAATATTAAATGGCAAATAACTATTTGGATTAATATTTTTAGGAATTAAATTAGATGAGATGCCTATTAAAACTTTAGTTAAATACAAAGTAAAACCAATTGGTATTAAAACAACAACACCAGCAATAAAATAATTTCTTAAAGTTAATGAAAAAGATTTTTTTGAGCCTTTTTTTGCCATATTTAATATTAACTATAACTAGCGTATACAACAAAAACAATTGCAATGATAAATAATACAATTAGAATTTTGTTATTAAGATTCATGATAAAATATTAATATCAATTTTAAGTAGTTATGGATAGAAGAAAATTTTTGACATATGTGGGATGCGGTTGTGGAAGTCTTCTTTTGCACTCTTGTTCTACCGCTCCTATAACCGATCGAAAACAATTGAAAATTATTCCTGAAGCTAAGTTAAATGCTCAAGCTGCTCAAATTTATGAAAAAATAAAAGAAAAAGAGAAAATGAGCGATGATACTAAAACATTAGGAGAAATAAAAGAAATTGGAAAAAGAATGGAAGATTCGATCAGCGAATATTTTTATAGAACCAATTTAAATGACCCAACAATAAATTTTGATTGGGAATATATTTTAATTGATAACAAAAAAGTAAGAAATGCCTGGTGTATGCCTGGAGGAAAAATTGCAGTATATACTGGTATATTAGATGTAACTAAAAATAAAAATGGTTTAGCTGCTGTGATGGGTCATGAAGTTGCTCATGCTGTTGCTAAACATTCAGTCGAAAGAGCTAGTAGAGGTGTTTTGTTAAATACTGGAGCAAGAATTATAGATATCGCTAGCGGTGGAATACTTTCAGACATTAACAGGACAACAGGAATGGATACGGTTGGTTTACTTGCGCAATTAGGGATTATGAATCCTTTTAATAGAAAACAAGAAAGTGAAGCTGACTATCTTGGTATGATTTTTTCATCACTTTCTGGCTATGATATTAGAGAAACAGTAAAAATTTGGGAAAGAATGAAAGAATTTAATAAAGGAAAAGAACCACCACAATTTATGAGCACTCATCCATCTTCTGATACACGGATTAAACAGTTGAATGAATGGATGAACGAGGTAATTATGGATTATCCACCAATTGAGCTAAGCTAATTGAATAAGTGGTGAGCCCTGATGGACTCGAACCATCGACCCATTCCTTAAAAGGGAATTGCTCTACCAACTGAGCTAAGGGCCCCCAAAATATTCAAATTGAATAATTGTTATATACAGAATTATTATTTTTTTTCAAATGTCAATTTTAACTAAATCTCTACCAGTTCTACAACTTATCAATGTATTTATCATGAAATTGATCAAAAGTACCTTCATTAATATTTTTTCTGATCAAAGCCATTAATTCCTGATAAAAATTAATATTATGTAGAGTGAGCAACATTGAAGCAAGAATTTCGTTAGTATTAAATAAATGATTCAAATAGTTTTTTGAATATTTATTTAAATTAAGATTTTCACAATCTGGATCTAAAGGAGTGTTGTCATTTTGATATTTATTATTTTTAATATTTATTCGACCATTCCAAGTAAACGCTAAACCTGTTCGTCCTGATCTGGTTGGCAAAACACAATCAAACATATCTATACCTCTTTTGACAGCACCTAAAATGTCAGATGGTGTTCCAACACCCATTAAATAGTGCGGCTTTTCAATAGGTAAATATTTCTTAATATCATCTAAAACATTAAACATTTCATTTTGCGACTCTCCTACAGCCAATCCTCCTACCGCATAACCATCAAAACCAATTTTAATTAGTTCTTGAAGAGATTTTAATCTTAAATCTTTAAAAAGACCTCCTTGAACAATGCCAAACAAAGCTTTGTGAGGATTATCACCGAATGCTATTTTAGATCTTTCAGCCCAATAAAGAGAAAGATCCATTGATTTCTTTATAACATTATAATCATTTGTTTTTTTAGGACACTCATCCATTATCATTACTATGTCTGAATTTAAGCCCAATTGTATCCTAATACTTTCTTCAGGACTTAAATAAAATTTCTTTCCATCAACATGAGAATTAAAAATTGCCCCCTTCTCACGATCAATCCTGTTTAATTTTGATAAAGACATTACTTGAAAGCCACCAGAATCGGTCAATATAGGGAGATCACAATTCATAAAGTTATGAAGTCCTCCCGCAGATTGAATTCTTTCCACACCAGGTCTTATCATTAAATGATATGTGTTTGAAAGTATAATTTCTGAACCAGTTTTTTTTATATCATTTATAGTGCAAGCCTTTACTGTAGCTTGTGTCCCTACAGGCATGAAAGCAGGCGTATGTATGTTTCCACGATGAGTTTCAATTAAACCACATCGGGCAAATTTATCATTTTTTAAAACGTTAAAGGCAAAATTTTTTAATGCCATTAATAAAATTATTCTGATTTGAAACTAATAATTTTATCAGGATCGGTTACAGCACCATTATTGTTTTGGTCACCTCTTTTAATTCTATCTACAAATTCCATTCCTTCAATAACTTTTCCAAAAACTGTGTATTGTCTATCTAAAAATGGAGCTGGTTGAAAACAAATAAAGAATTGACTGTTTGCACTGTTAGGATCTTGAGATCTTGCCATAGATAGAGTTCCTCTATCATGTGGAAGACTATTGAATTCTTGCTTTAAATCTGGAAAATCTGATCCACCCATACCTGCTTTTTTGAGATCAAAATCTGTAGATTCTGAATTACCAAATTTTACATCTCCTGTTTGAGCCATAAATCCATCTATAACCCTATGAAAAACAACATTATCATATTTGCCGCTATTCGCTAATTCCTTAATTCTTTTTACATGATTTGGTGCTATGTCTTCAAATAATTCAATTTTAACGTTACCATCTTTTAATTTTAATATCATTATATTCTCCTCAGCTATTGATTGATTAGTAATTAAAAAAAATAAAATAAGTATTTTAATAAAAATTTTACTCATATTTTTCTTTTAAAGATTTAATTGTACTTTTGGTAGTAAATTTTCTTATGTTGCCTTTTAATTTAACAATTTCTTTTACAAATCTTGACGAGATAATTTGATTTTCTACATCAGACATTAAAAAAATTGTTTCTATATTTTGGTTTAATTTTCTATTCATTCCAGCTAATTGAAATTCGTATTCAAAATCAGATACAGCTCTCAAACCTCTTAGAATGATGTTTGATTTATATTTTTTACATAAATCAGTGGTTAATGAGCCAAAAGAAACTACTTTTATTTTTTTTTTGTTTAATTTTAGATCTTTAAATAATGCTTTATTTACTATTTCTATTCTTTCTTCGGAACTAAAGAGGTAATTTTTATTACTTTCATCAGAAACACCTACAACAATTTTGTCAAATAATTTTAATGATTTTTTTATAACATCTATGTGTCCAAAAGTTATTGGATCAAAAGTTCCAGGGTAGATAGCTGTTTTATTCATTAAATCAAATTATCATCAATTTTAATTGAGGAAACAACTTTTTCTTCACCTGACAACTTAATAATTCTAACACCTTGAGTATTCCTACCAGCAGTTCTAATTTCTTTTACAGCAACTCGTATAACCCTGCCTTTGTTAGTAGAAATTAAAATTTCATCACCTTCAAAAACAGGAAATGATGAAGTAATATTTCCGTTTCTTGGTGAATTTACTATTCCTATAATTCCTTTTCCACCTCTATTTGTAACTCTATAATCCAAATGTGATGTTTTTTTTCCATAACCATTTTCACTTATAGATAAAACAAATCTTTCTTTTGCTATTATTTCAGATTTTTCATCTTTTGTTTTTTTTCCATTTTTTTTTGTTTTATCATTATCAATTACTGATAAAGAAACAATTTGATCATTTGGTGCTAGCTCTATACCTTTAATTCCTTTTGATGATCTGCCTTTAAAGACTCTTAATTTTTTAGCCTCAAATCTTATACATTTACCAAACTTTGTACTTAAAATTACATCTTGATCATCTTTACAAATTTTTACACCAACAATTTTATCATTATTATCCAATTTCATTGCTATTTTACCTGATGCATTAATTGATGAAAAATCTTCTAAACTATTTTTTCTTACTTTACCTTGTGCTGTAGCAAAAATAATTTGATAATTTTTTAAGTCGGTTTCATCCTCTGGCATTGGCATAATTGAGCTTATTGCTTGATGACTCTTTAATGGTAAAATATTAAATAAAGATTTCCCTTTTGATGATGATGAACCCTCTGGGATTTTCCATGCTTTTATTTTGTAAACTAAACCCTCAGTAGAGAAGAAGAGAACTGAAGTATGAGTATTCACAGATAATGTTTGAACAACAGAGTCTTGATCTCTAGTTGTTATACCTGACTTTCCCTTACCGCCTCTTTTTTGTTTTTTTACACTATCTAACGAACCTCTTTTTATGTACCCTTGTAATGTAACTGTAATTATTACTGATTGTTTTTGGATAGTTTCCTCAATATCATAATTTAAGACAGCATCTATAATTTTTGTTCTTCTTGGTATAGCAAATTTATCTTTAATATTTTTTAATTCTTCACTGATTACTTTTAAAAGTTCCTTTTTTGATGAAATAATCTTTTTATATTTAGTGATTTGTTCAGCTAATTTTTTAATTTCAACTTCAATCTCATTTATTCCTAATGCAGTTAATTTTTGAAGTCTTAATTCTAAAATAGCTAAAACTTGTGGTTCAGATAAAGAATAAAGGTTTTTACCTTTTTTTCCCTCTACTAAAGAAATTAATTTTTGTGATTTATTTATTTTCCATTTGGTTTTTAGAATTGATATTTTAGCATCATCAGGTGTTTTAGATGATCTAATAATTTTTATTATTTTATCTAAATTTTCAACTGAAACTGATAATCCTATTAGTATATGAGCACGATCCTCAGCTTTTTGAAGATCAAATTTAGTTTTCTTAATAACTACATCTTCTCTAAAAGTTAAAAAATTAGATAAAAAATCCTTTAGTGTACAAGTTTGTGGTTTTCCCTCAACAATTGCTAAAGTATTAAAACCAAATGAACTCTCTATTTGAGTATTTTTGTATAATTGTCTCTTTATAGTTTCTGGTTCAACACCATTTCTTAAATCTATTGCTACCCTAATACCTTCTCTGTTAGACTCATCTCTAATATCTCTTATTCCTTCAATCTTTTTTTCTCTTACTAATTGAGCAATTCTTTCGTTTAAAACAGATTTGTTAACTTGATACGGTATAGAAGTTATTACAAGTCTTTCACGTCCATTTTTTTGTTGTTCAATTGAGATTTCACCCCTAATCTTAAAGGATCCTCTTCCATTATTATATCCTTGTTTAATTATATCTTTACCTATGATTACACCACCAGTTGGAAAATCTGGACCAGGTATATGTTTCATCAATTCCTTAATTTTAATATCTTTATTATCAATTAAGGCCAAAGTACCATCAATAATTTCACCTAAATTATGGGGAGGTATACTTGTTGCCATACCAACAGCAATACCACCAGCTCCATTTACTAATAAATTTGGAAACTGAGCTGGTAAAACACTAGGTTCTTTCTCGGTTTCATCATAATTGCTTTTGAAAGTAATTGTATTTTTTTCAATGTCGTCAATTAAATATTGAGAAACTTTTGACAAACGAGTTTCAGTATATCTCATTGCTGCTGCTGGATCACCATCTATAGAACCAAAATTTCCTTGTCCTTGAATTAACGGTAAGCTCATAGAGAAATCTTGCACCATTCTAACTAAAGCATCATAAACAGACTGATCACCATGAGGGTGATATTTACCAATTACATCTCCGACTATTCTTGCAGATTTTCTAAATTGTTTTGACCAATCATATCCACCTTTGTACATTGCATATAAAATTCTTCTATGAACAGGTTTTAATCCGTCTCTTACATCAGGCAGTGCACGACTTACAATTACACTCATTGCATAAGAAAGGTATGATGAGCTCATCTCATCATGCATTGAGATTAATTTTATATTTTTATCTTTAAACTCTTCAGTATTTTTCATAGAAACTAAAATGGAATTTCATCATCAATATCTGACACTTGTGAAGAACCTTCAATGTTGTTTTGTTGAATTGTGTCATTTTGAATTCCACCGCCAGAATTACCTCCGCCTAACATTGTGAGCGAAGAATTATACCCTTGTATAACTATTTCAGTTGAGTATTTATCTTGTCCTGATTGTTCATCTTTCCATTTTCTTGTCGTAAGTTGTCCCTCAATATAAACCTGAGCCCCTTTTTTTAAATATTGTTGAACAACATTTACCAAACCTTCGTTAAATACAACTACACGGTGCCATTCTGTTTTTTCTTTTCTTTCACCAGTGTTTTTATCTTTCCAGGATTGACTTGTTGCAAGGCTTAATCTGGCTACACTTTTGCCATTTACCATTTGCTTAATTTCAGGATCTGCGCCCAAACGACCAATTAATAATACTTTATTTAAACTTCCAGCCATAATATTTAATATTTGTTAAATTAGTTAATTAGAATTATATCACAATTCTTCTGAATATTAATTTTATTAACTCAAAGCAACTAAAATTATGATGAAAAAGATAGTTATTAAGGGCGCTAAAGAACATAATTTGAAGAATGTTACAGTAGAGATTCCAAAAGACAAATTTGTGGTCATAACGGGTCTATCAGGGTCAGGAAAATCATCTTTAGCTTTTGATACTATCTACGCAGAAGGTCAAAGAAGATATGTAGAGAGTTTATCTGCCTATGCACGTCAATTTTTAGATAAAATGAAAAAACCAAATGTTGATTTAATAGAAGGATTAAGTCCTGCTATTGCAATAGAACAAAAAAATACATCAAAAAACCCAAGATCTACTGTTGCAACTGTAACAGAAATTTATGATTACATGAGGGTCTTATATGCTAGAGCAGGTATCCCCTACTCACCATTTACAGGTAAACCAATAACATCTCAAACAATTACACAAATAGTAGATTTAGTTAAAAAATTACCCAAAAAATCTACGATATACATTTATGCGCCAGTAGTAAGAGGTCGTAAGGGTGAATATAAAAAAGATATTTTAAGTTACAAAAGAAGAGGTTTTAGAAAAATCAAAATTGATAATGTTTTATATGATATAGAAAAATCACCCAATCTAGATAAAAAACTTAAACACGATATTTCAGTCTTAGTCGATAGAATAGTTTTGAATTCAAAACTTGGTAACAGATTAGCTGAAAGTATTGAAACGGCTGTAAATTTAGCTAACGGCTTAGTTTTTGTAGAATATGAAGATGAAACACTTCCTCAAAAATTTAGAAAAATTGAAAAATTAATTTACTCAACCAAATTCGCTTGTCCTGAAAGCGGATTTACAATTGAAGAAATTGAACCAAGATTATTTTCATTCAATAGTCCTTACGGAGCATGTGAAGAATGTGAAGGCATAGGTATGAAATTAAATGTTGATCCAAATTTGGTTGTACCTGACGAAAGAAAAAGCTTAGCTGATGGCGCAATAGAGCCTTGGTCAAAATCTACAACATTATATTATGCACAAACTTTAGCATCATTAGCAAAACATTACGGTTTTTCATTAGATGAAAAATGGAAAAAATTACCTAAAAAAATTAAAGATATTATTCTTTATGGTTCAGATGAAGATGAGATTAAATTTAATTATGATGATGGATATGAGAAATATTCCTACAAAAAAACCTTTGAAGGTGTAATTAATAATCTTGAACGAAGATTTTTAGAGTCTGATAGCGAATGGAAAAGAGAAGCCATTGCTGAATATCAATCTGATACAGCATGTGAAGCATGTAATGGTGATAGATTAAAAGAGGAAGCTTTATGTGTTAAAATAAATGACCTTAATATTAGTGAAGTAACAAAAAAATCTATTTTGGATGCAGCAGAATGGTTTAAAAATTTAGAACAAAATCTTGATAAAAGACAATTTAAAATTGCCGAACATGTTTTAAAAGAAATAAATGAAAGATTAAATTTTCTTCTAAACGTCGGTTTAGACTATTTAACATTATCTAGAGAGTCTGGAACTTTATCAGGCGGTGAAGCTCAAAGAATAAGGTTAGCTTCACAAATTGGATCTGGTTTAACAGGTGTATTGTATGTTTTAGATGAACCTTCAATAGGCTTACATCAAAAAGATAACGTTAAACTTATAAATGCTCTAAAAAGATTAAGAGATCTAGGGAATACTGTAATTGTTGTTGAGCACGATACTGAAACAATGGAAAATGCAGATCATATTATTGATCTAGGTCCCGAAGCTGGAAGTAATGGTGGTCAAATAACAGCCCAGGGTTCATATCAAGAAATTAAAAAAGATAAAAACAGTATTACTGGTCAATATCTTGCTAATAAAAAAACAATTGAAATTCCAAGATCACGACGTTTAGCTAAAAATGGAAGGTTTGTTGAAATAAATGGTGCAAGTGGAAATAATTTAAATAATGTTAATCTTAAAATTCCAACCGGAACCTTTACCTGTGTTACTGGTGTCTCCGGTAGTGGTAAATCTACTCTAATATTACAAACTCTATTTCATGCCTTAAATTTAACTTTAAATAATAAGGCAAGAAAAACACCTAAGTCATTTAAAGGTTATAAGGGTGTAGAATTAATTGATAAAATAATTGATATAGATCAATCTCCTATTGGAAGAACACCTAGATCAAATCCAGCAACTTACACAGGGGCCTTTGGGCCTATAAGAGATTGGTTTACAAGTTTACCAGAGTCCAAAACTAGAGGTTATAAACCAGGAAGATTTTCCTTTAATGTTAAAGGAGGTAGATGTGAAGCTTGCGAAGGTGATGGTGTGATTACATATGAAATGCATTTTTTACCTGATGTATATATACAGTGTGATGAATGTAAGGGCACTAGGTATAATAAAGAAACTTTAGAAATAAAATTTAAAGGTAAAAGTATTGCTGATGTTTTGGATATGTCAGTTGATGAAGGGTGTGAGTATTTTGAAAATATATCTAATATAAAAACAAAATTATTAACTCTTAAAAAAGTTGGATTGGGCTATATAAAAATTGGTCAACAAGCTACTACTCTTTCTGGAGGTGAAGCTCAAAGGATTAAGCTTGCAAAAGAACTATCAAAAAGATCTACTGGTAGAACAATGTACATCTTAGATGAACCAACAACAGGTTTGCATCAACATGATATTAAAAAACTTTTAGAAATTCTTCATACATTTGTAAAGCTTGGAAATACTGTTGTTGTTATTGAGCATAATTTAGATGTAATTAAAACAGCTGACTACATAGTCGACATGGGACCTGAAGGTGGTATTAAGGGTGGAAATATTGTCGCTGAGGGTAAACCTGAAGAAGTCTGTAAAGTTAAGGAGAGTTATACTGGGCAATTTTTAAAAAATTTATTAAATTAAAATTATCAACTTAAAAATAACCTAAAATTAGTGTATATTGTTTTGGAATCATGAGTAATTTATTATCATCATTATCAAAAACAATTCACGCTTCATTAGCTCTTGCCATTATATTATTTCTTGGCTTGTTCTATCTTAATGACGGTATTGCATTTGACACTCTATTCTGGAGTTGGTTATTTAGATATATTCATGTGATAGTAGCTATTATGTGGATTGGACTGCTTTGGTATTTCAATTTCGTTCAAATTCCTAATATGGGTAAAATTCCTGATGAACAAAAACCTGCAATAGGTAAAGTAATTGCTCCAGCAGCATTATTTTATTTCAGATGGGCTGCTGCTTTAACTGTTCTTTCTGGATTAATTCTTGCACTGCTAAACGGGTATCTGCATGACGCCATGACTTTAAGTGTAGGTTCGGGTGTACCCAAGCATACAGCTATTGGTATTGGTATGTGGCTAGGTATAATAATGGCGTTTAATGTTTGGTTTGTAATTTGGCCAAATCAAAAAAGAGCTTTGGGAATAGTTGAAACTGATCCTGAAACTAAAGCTAAATCTGCAAAGACAGCAATGTTATTCTCAAGAACGAATACACTTTTATCTTTACCAATGCTACTTTCTATGGTGGCAGCACAAAATATATATTAATTAAATTTTAGTTCTTCAATATTTTTAAATTGTTTTAAAGACTCTGGATTAGCTAAAGCTTCTTTATTTTTTATTTCATTACCATCAATTGTATTTTTAACAGCTAATTCTACAATTTTACCACTTTTAGTTCTTGGTATATCTTTTATTTGGAGTACTTTACGAGGCACATGTCTTGGAGATGCATTTTTTCTAATTTGTAATTTTAATTTTTTTATTAAGTTTTCATTTAGTTTGTATTTAGGGTTTAAAATTACAAATAAAATTATTCGAACATCATTATCCCAAGATTGTCCAACAACTAAAGATTCCTTAATTTCTTTAAATCTCTCAATTTCAGAATAAATTTCAGCAGTCCCTAGTCTCACACCACCAGGGTTCAATGTAGTATCTGACCTTCCAAAAATTATAAATCCATTATTTTTTGTTATTTTTGCATAATCACCATGATGCCAAATATTTTTATATTTTTTAAAATACGCTTTTTTATATTTAGAATCCTTATGATCGTTCCAAAATTTTAATGGCATTGATGGAAAAGGATTTATGCAAACTAGTTCACCCTTCTTATTTAAAATAGATTTACCTTTTTCATTAAATACCCTTACATCCATACCTAGTCCTTTATTTTGAATTTCCCCAGAATAAACAGCTTGGTATAAATTTCCTAAAACAAAACAAGAGACTATATCGGTTCCACCTGAAATAGATGCTAAGTGGACGTCTTTTTTGATATTTTTATAAACATATTCAAAACTGTCTTCAGATAAAGGGGAACCAGTAGAACAGATAGTTCTTAGTTTAGATAATTTATGAATTTTTTTAAAATTTGTTTTAGATTTTCTTAAAGTATCAATATATTTTGCACTTACACCCAATAAAGTTATATTTTCTTTATCAGCAATTTTAAGAAGTAAATCCTCTTTTTTATACATTGGAAAACCATCAAATAATACAATTGATGCTTTTGAAGCTAATGCTGAAATAAGCCAATTCCACATCATCCATCCACATGTTGTGAAATAAAAAACATTATCATTTTCTTTTACATTACAATGTAGCTGATGTTCTTTTAAATGCTGAAGTAAAACGCCCCCATTCTTATGACAAATACACTTTGGTTTACCTGTTGTGCCACTAGAATAAAGTATTGCTAGATCATGTTCAAAATTAAATTTCTTGTATTTAAAATTTTTTTCATTTCCTTTAATGATATGTTTCCAATTATAAGTTTTGATACTTTTATATTTTGGAATTTTTTTTAAATTTGCTTGACCAGGGTATTTAGCAATAATTAAGTGTTTAATTGAGGGTATTTTTTTAATTATGTCAGGAACTCTCTCAATAACATTAATTTTTTTTCCATTGTAAAAATACTGGTTAGTAATAATTAAAACTTTTGGTCTAATTTGAGAAAATCTTTCAATAACACCATTTATTCCAAAATCAGGTGAACAAGATGACCATATAGATCCTATAGCAACAGTTCCCAAAAAAGCTTCTACCGTTTCAGAGGTATTTGGCATATATGCTGCAATTCTGTCTTTAGATTTAATATTTAATTTTCTTAAAAAATTGGAAATATTTTTTACATTTTTATTTAATTGCTTCCAATTTTTTATTTCTCGATAACCATTTTCACTGATAAAAGTAATTGCTTTTTCATTATTATTTTTTGACAGTAAATTTTCACAAAAATTTAATTTAGAATTTGGTAAAAAAATATTTTTATAGAATTTTTTTGACTTTTTAATTTTAATTTTTTTTTTTTCACCTTTAACTTCAGAAAAATCCCATACACTATTCCAAAAATCTCCTGGATTTTGCACTGACCAGTTATGAATTTTTTGATAATTTTTGTTGAAATTTTTATGATATTTATTTGATATAAATTTTTCAAACCTAAACAGATTTGAATTTTTTTTTAATATACTTGATGGTTCCCAAAGTTTTTTATTCATAATAAAAATTACAACAACTTATATATTATAATGTAATTTTTTATTTTTTATTATTTTTTTTTTACTTTTGATCGTCTTCCCTTAAGACTGTTTTTTGTGAAACTCTTAATCTTACTAAAACTGTATTAGCTATATAAATAGAAGAATAAGTTCCAAAAATAACACCAAGTATCATTGCAAGTGAAAATCCTTTTAATATCTCACCACCAAATAGATAAATTGCTAATAATGCTAGTAATGTTGTTGCTGATGTTATAATTGTTCTAGACAGTGTTTCGTTAATAGAAATATTAGTTAATTCAAAAATCTTTATATCTGAATATTTTCTTAAATTTTCTCGAACACGATCAAATATCACTACCGTATCATTCATAGAATATCCAACAATTGTAAGTACAGCCGCGATAATTGATAAATTTATTTCTAAGCTAAATAAAGAAAAAACTCCTAATGTTACAATGACATCGTGAAATAATGCTAGAATAGCTCCTAGACTAAACTGCCACTCAAATCTTATCCATATATAAATAAGCATTAATGCTAAAGACAAAGATATAGCAATTACGCCTGATTTTAATAGCTCGGCACTTACTTTTGGACCAACATTCTCAACTCTTCTAAAATCATAGTTATTACCAAAAGATTTATCTAAATTTGTTTTAATTTCTTCAATGATATTTTTTTTATTATCCTTATTTTCAAATTTAACAAGAAAATCAGTGTCATTACCAAACTTTTTGACAGAAACATCTCCTAAATCCATTTGGTTAAATCTATCTCTTAATGAGCTAACATTGATTTTAGAGTCTGAAGCTCTTAGTTCAATTAAAGTACCTCCTTTAAAATCTATTCCAAAATTAAGTCCTTTAAAAATTAATAACAATAATGAAACAACAATTAAAATAGAAGATAATAAATTAAAGTGACTATAATATTTGTTAAAAGCGATCATTAGATTAATTTTTCCTTATCTTTATTTCTAGCAACATAGATACTCGTAAATAATCTTGCTATAAAATAAACTGAAAATAATGTTGTAAATATTCCAACTCCTAATGTAACAGCAAAACCTTTTACTGGTCCTGAACCCATAAAAAATAAGATTATTGCTGCTAATAATGTAGTGATATTGGCATCTAAAATAGCAGTTCTTGATTTGGTGTAACCACCATCAAAAGCTAAAATGTTGTTGGTCTCATCTTTTAATTCTTCTTTGATCCTCTCAAATATTAATACATTGGCGTCAACTGCCATACCTACAGTTAAAATGATACCAGCAATACCGGGTAGTGTTAAAGTAGCTTCAAACAGGGTTAAAACACCTAAAAGTATAAATAAATTAACTATTAGAGTTACATTAGTAATTAATCCAAAAAATTTGTACTTAACAAACATAAAAAATATTACCAACATAAATCCTATTGCTAAAGCTATCATCCCAGCGTTAATTGAGTCTTGTCCAAGATCTGGGCCAACAGTTCTTTCTTCAATAATTTCGAGTGGTGCTGGCAATGCTCCAGATCTTAATAATAAAGCTAAATCTGTAGCAGATTGAAAAGTAAAGCCTCCACTAATCTGACCTGAACCACTTGCAATAGTATCTCTTACAACTGGAGCACTAATAATTTTTCCATCTAAAACAATTGCTAATTGTTTTCCAATTCCAGTTGATGTTGCTTTACCAAACCTTTTTGCACCTACCCTATCTAGTGTAAATGAAACAATAGTTTGATTATTTTGTGTATCCATTTTCGGTTGAGCATCTAATAAATTTTCTCCACTAATTATAATTCTTTTACTAACAGTTGCTTCTTCAAGCGAATTTTCAAATTTTAAATTTTCAACACCAAAACGATCATTTTCATCATTAGTTACAAATCTAAAAGTAAGATTTGCTGTTTTACCAAGTAATGATTTGATTCTCATTGGATCATCTAATCCTGGAAGTTCAACTAAAATACGATTATTTCCTCTTTTAAGAATATTAGGTTCGTTAGTACCAACTTCATCAACTCTTCTTCTAACAATTTCTATAGCCTGGTCTTGTGATGATGTTTTAAGTTTAATTAAACCTTGTTTTGAAAAATTAACCTTAATGTTTAAGCCTGTATCTTCAATTTCTAGCTGATGTGATTTAAATCTTGGGTAATAAGGGTTAAGATCACTATTTTCATCTTGAAAAACATCTAATATAGATTGTTTATCGTTATCAATTACATTGAAAAAAATATTTTGGTTTTCAATTGTTATATTATTTATTTTAATGTTTTTTTCTTTAAAGTAGTTTCTGATTGTGGTTGTTAGGTTTTGTAATTTTTGCTCAATTACAGGCTCATTATCTATTTCAAGTAAAAGATAAGATCCACCTTGCAAATCTAAACCTAAATTTATTTTTTTATCAAAAAAGCTATCATCAAATTTAAAAAGATTTGAAGAAGCAATTAAAATAAATAAAACAGAAAATATTGTTATAAATAAAATTCTTAACTTAGAAAAATAAAGCACTTAAATAAAAATAATTATTTTTTGACTTCTTGAGTATTTGTATTAACGAGACTTTGAATTCCAGTTGATTTAACTATTTCAACTTTTACATTTTCTGCAATTTCTACTTCAACTTTATCATTATCTATAAGTCTCTCCACTCTACCTGTAATTCCTCCTGAAGTAACTACCTTGTCACCTCTTTTAAGGCTTTCAACCATGGCTTTGTGCTCTTTAACTTTTTTTTGTTGTGGTCTGATTAAGAAAAAATAAAAAATAACAAAAATTAAAATTAACGGTATAAATTGTCCTATTCCTGAGCCTTCCATAAATCTCCTTATAAATTATGTGAATATTTATACTATCTATATGATTAAAACAACTTTATTTAGCTGAAATCAATTCTAAATTATTCATATAGGGTCGCAGTACCTTTGGAACAATGATTGAACCATCTTTTTGTTGATAATTTTCTAATACTGCTATCAAAGTTCTACCTACGGCTAAACCACTGCCATTTAAAGTTCCAACAAAAACAGTTTCTTTATTTTTGTTTTTATATCTTGATTTCATTCTTTGAGCTTGGAATGTTGAACAAGATGAGCATGATGATATTTCACGATATTTGTTTTCTGACGGTAACCATACTTCAATATCATATGTTTTTTCTGCACTAAAACCCATATCACCTGAACATAAAATAACTTTTCTATAAGGTAATTCTAATTTGTCTAATAAATCAGTTGCACAATTTGTCATACGCTCAAGTTCCTCTAAGCAATTTTCTTTTTCGACAATGCTTACCATTTCAACTTTATAAAATTGATGTTGTCTAATCATTCCTTTTGTGTCTTTACCATAACTGCCAGCTTCTTTTCTAAAACACGGGGTTGAAGCAACATATCTCATTGGTAAATCTTTTTGATCAACAATTTTGTCTTTAACAATGTTTGTTAATATTACTTCAGCGGTTGGAATTAAATATTTTCTATCAGATCCTTCATCAAATTTTATTTCGAATTGATCGTTCTCAAATTTAGGTAATTGTCCTGTTCCGTACATTGTATTTTCTGAAGCTATCAATGGAGGTGAGATTTCTTGATAGCCATTTTGAACAATATGAGTATCCAGCATAAAATTAGATAAAGCTCGTTCCAATAATGCTAGCTCTTTTTTAACAAAAACAAATCTTGATCCAGTAGTTTTTGTTGCTAGATCAAAATCAAGCATGCCTAAATTTTCACCAAGTTCATAATGAGATCTAGGTTTAAAATCAAATTCAGGAACTTTCCCAGCTTTTAAAACTTCCACATTATCATTTTCATCTTTTCCATTTGGAACATCTTGATGTGGAATGTTTGGTATGCTTGACAAAATATTATCTAATTCAGTTTTAGTATTTTTTTGTTGCTCAGAAATCTTCTCTAATGCTGTAGATATCTCTTTAGATTTTTTAAATAAACTTTCATCTTTAGATTTTGAAATATCTTTTTTTTCTTTTTCTAAATTTTCCTTCTTTTGAATTAAATCTCTATTTAACTCATCGAGTTTTTGTAAATTATTAAAATCAATTTTAACTGAGCGATTTTTAAGATCTTTTTCAAATTTTGAAAAATCTTTTCTAATTTCTTTTAAATTATGCATCAGTTTTTTCTAAATTTTTGTTTTCTATAAATTTTACTGAAAATATTGATAATTCATATAAAATTAATAATGGAATAGCTAAACCTATTTGAGTAATTGGATCTGGCGGTGTTAGTAATGCAGCAGCAGCAAATATAATTACTACTACGTACTTTCTTCTTTCTTTTAGAAATTGACTGTCAACAACACCTATTCTAGCTAATAAACTTAAGACTATAGGGAGTTGGAAACTTATTCCAAATGCAAAAATTAATTTCATAACGAGTGATAAGTATTCATTTACCTTGGCTTCTAATTGAATAGGTAGACTTGTAGACATCCCTGTACTTTCAAATGATAAAAAAAATTTAATAGCTAGAGGCATTATCAAATAGTAAACAAGCATGCCGCCTAAAAAGAAAAGGATGGGTGTTAATACAAGATAAGGGAGTATCGCAACCTTTTCATGTTTATATAAACCCGGTGCAATAAATTTCCATATTTGCATTAGAATAAATGGACAAGTCACAAAAAAAGCGGTGAAAAAAGATACTTTAATGTACGTTAAAAAAGTTTCTTGTAAGGCTGTAAAAATAAGCCTTCTATCTGATCCATCATCTTTTACAGCTTGAGCAAATGGATCAACTAAAAAACCGTAAATATGTTCTGCAAATATATAACAAATAACAAAAAAGATTATTAAAAATACAAAACTATGTATTAATCTTTTTCTTAGCTCTGTTAGATGGCTAACAAATCCACCTTCATTTTCTTCATTGCTCATCTTTTTTAGTTTCTTTTTTTATCTCATTATCAATTTTTTCATCATCAATTTCTAAATTAGAAACTTCATTTTGAATGTTGCTCACATATCTTTTTGCAGTCCCTATCCAAGAACCTGCTTTCTTTAACATGATTGGAAAATCTTTTGGACCAAGAACAACGATTGCTATACCAACAACAATTAATATCTCAAACCAACCAATAGTAGGCATGTGATTTAATCTTTGTTTTCTGAGTCTTTATTTTCGTCGGATATATTTTTTGGCCCTGTATCGTCAGTAACATCTGACGCCATTCCTTTTTTGAAACTTTTAATTCCCTTAGCTACATCACCCATTAGACTAGAGATTTTACCTCGTCCAAATAATAAGACTACTAATATAACTACGATTGCTATTTGCCAAATTCCTATGCTCATGAAAAACTTATAACCTTTTTATGATTAATTTAAAAGTTACTTTTTTGTTAATCTTTTTCCTCTGTATCAAGGGTGCTATTTAGCATCTCATCAATATTGGAATAAATATCCTCTTTTTTTTCTTCTTGTTTTTCTTTGTAGAATTTTCCTGTTCCAAAAATTGCATTATCAATACTAGAACTATCAATTAATCCAGCAGCACCTAATTCATCAATTGTTGGTAAATCAGATAATTTTTGAAGATTGAAATGACTTAAAAATTCATCAGTTGTAACATACTGAATTGGTCTACCTGGTACATCTTTACGACCACCTGGTTTCACCCAGTTGAGTTCCATCAATATTTCAAGAGTATTCGTTCCAAATGCAACTCCTCTTATCTCCTCAATCTCTGCTCTAGTAACAGGCTGATGATAAACAATTATTGCTAAAGTCTCCACTGCAGCTCTAGAAAGTTTTTTTTCAACCGTTCTTTCTTGTGACATGATGTTTGACAAGTTAGGAGAAGTTCTGAAGGACCACTTTTCTTTTATACAAACCAGATTAATTCCACGTTTAGAGTATTCTTGTTGCAACTTTTCTAATGATTTAGAGACGCTACCTTTTTTAGTAACTTTACTTTCAATTGTATCAACATCTAATGGTTCAGCAGCAGCAAAAATAACTGCTTCAATTTCTTTTTCTAAATCAGATAACTTAGACGGAAATTTAACAATATTATCTTTTGTAATTTTTTCTTTTTTAATCATTATTTTCCTTTACATATATATCATCAAATAACTTATCTTGTTTCATAGTTAAATTTCCTTCTTTAACTAACTCTAACGATCCAGCAAATATTCCTGCTTTTCCCGTGCGTTTATATTTTGAGCCACTTTTAAAATTTTTAGGAATTAAATCATCTAACTTTTTCCAATCAATTAATTTTCCAAAAAATTCTCTTATCGTTTTAATTCCATCCTCTGCAGTAAATACTGGTAATTTAGGAATGTTCATTTTTTGAAAGTCCTTGGTCATAATAATTGTTGAATATGACTTAAGAAGTTCAAATAAACTTAAATTATACTCAGTACTATAAATAGATCTTATATTTCCCTTCATTCCTCTTGATCGAATTTCTCTTCCTAATCTTTTTCTCTTAAGCATTTGTTCGGAAAGTAATCTTATTAATTCTAATTTTTTAAGTTGTAATTTTAATTTTTCAGCGACTTCTTGAACTTTAAATTCTTCTTCCGGTGTTCCCGGAAGTAACAATTTAGATTTTAAATATGCTAACCAAGTTGCCATCAATAAATATTCAGAAGCAATTTCTAAATTTAAATCTTTTTCTCTTGTAATATAATCGTGAAATTGATCTGCTAACTTAGTAATTGATATCTCTTCAAGATCTACCTTTTGAGCTTTAGCTAAATCTAAAAGTACATCTAGAGGACCATTATAGTTATTAATATCAACATTAAATAATGCAGAATCAGAAATGGTCATGCTTAGATATTAACTTAAAATTTTGTAAAATTGAGATGTTTTTTTAATAATAAAATTGTTTACCTTTGGTGAATTATCACCAACTACCCTCATTTCAGACATTTTTCCATTACAATGAAGAGCAAGATTACAACCTGCACTAAATGTTTTGATTGTATTGGTTTTTAAATCATCTTTTAAACTTTTCATTGATAAATCATCTGAAATTAAAATGTTTTTAAAGCCAATTTTATTTCTAATTAAATTTATAATTTTTTTAGAGTGTGTAGCTGTATTTAACTTATCAATACTTCGATAAATTACATGCGCTGTCATTGCAAAATAGCTTTGTTTTTTCTTGAATGGAAAAAAATCATTTTTATTCAAATAATTTAAGTTTTTTGTAACCACAGGAGTAAATTTATGACTATCTACCTTAGCTAAACCATGCCCTGGTACGTGTTTTATCACAGTTCCAATGGAATTTTCATGAAAATAATCAATACAAATATCTCCAATTTTAGAGATATTTTTTTTATTTTTTGAAAAAGACCTATCACCAATAATGTTGCTAGCTCCTTTAACCCGAAGGTCTAAAACAGGAACGGTATTTATATTAACACCGATTGATTTAAGCAAATACGAAGTCTTATCAATAAATAATTTATAAATAATACTAAATTTTTTCTTATCTTTTGTAAATAAATTACCAAAATATTCAGAAGTCAAATTATCAAATGAGATAATTTTACTTAATCGATTTACTCTTCCACCTTCTTGATCAATTAATATTGGGTATTTTTTGTCTTTAAATATCCTTTTTATTCTATCAGTTAATTTTTTAGTTTGTTCAATTGAACTTATGTTTCTTGAGAATAAAATAATACCCCATGGTTTATATTTCTTTAAAAAGGTTATTTCTTTATTTGATAATGTTGAAGATTTTAAACCAACAATAAAAGCTCTTCTATTCTTAATCATTCTCTAAAAGTTTCCAAAAATTAAACTTTTTTTTCTTTTTTTTGTTTGTTTGCTTAACGTATTCTATTACATTTTGTGTATCGTTTTCCAAAACTGGTAAATTTTCTGAATATAATTTAATTTTTTCATCATTGTTTTTATAAGATCTGTATGATTTTTTTTTATTTTCATCTGAAAAATAATATTTACCAGTCAAAAAAATAAATAAAGCAATTACAAGAATAAATATTAAATACTTAATTTCTTTTAGCATTACATTTTATCTGGTGTATCTACACCTACTATATGCATTCCTGATTTTACAACGTTAGATATTGCTTTTAAAAAAATTAATTTATCAGGTGAAACTGTTTTTTGATCATTAATAAATCTTTTTTCTGGAATTTGTTTACCAAGATTCCAATATGAATGAAATTCTGAAGCCAGATCATATAAATAAACAGGTATTCTGTGTGGTTCTAATTTTGAACTAGCTGCATCAATACATTTGGGCCATTCTGAAATCTTTTTTAAAATTTTAATTTCATCATTTGAATATTCAAAACTAAAATCATTTAATTCAATATTTGAATTTAAATCTTTACCAATATGTCTAAACACAGATGAAATTCTAGCATAACAATATTGGACGTAATATAACGGATTATCTTTTGATTTTTCTTTTACTGCATCAAAATCAAAATCTAACTCTACATCACTACTTCTGTTGAGCATGATAAATCTGGTTGCATCTTTTCCAACTTCTTTAATTAAATCATCAACTGTAATGTAGTCACCCTTTCTTTTAGACATCTTAAAGGGTTTATTGTCTTTGATTAATTTTACAAGCTGACTAATTTTACAGATCAATTTATCTTTTTTTCCTGATAAAGCTTCAACTGAGGATGAAATTCTTTTGATGTAACCAGCATGATCTGCACCAAGAATATTTATTAAATAATCAAATTTACGATCTACTTTGTTTTTGTGATAAGCAACATCACTTGCAAAATAAGTCCAAGCTCCATCAGATTTTTGCAATGCTCTATCTTTATCGTCACCAAAATCAGTAGATTTAAAAAGTAGCTGTTCTCGTTCTACCCAGTTTTTATCGTCTTCTCCAGCTGGAGCTTTAATTTTTCCTTTATATACAAATTTATTTTTCTCTAAAAATTTTATTACACTCTCTACTTCTTTGTTTGAAACAATGCTTTTTTCACTAACAAAATTATCGTGGTTAATTCCTAAGCTCTTAAGGTTCTTTTTTATTAAAAGTAGAGCCTGTTCTATAGATAAAGCTGTTAACTTGTCGCTTATTTCCTCATAATCATCAAAATTCAGTTCTGAATTATCTGAAACTATATTTTTTGCAAAATCGATAAGGTAATCTCCTGGATATAGATCAGGGTTATCTTGAGGGAATGTTTCGTTAAATTTTACCTCCCTAATTCTAAAGTATACAGATTTTGTAAAATTTATAATCTGATTACCATAATCATTTACATAATACTCTTTTGTAACCTTGTGTTTATTAAATATTAATACATTAGATATAACATCACCTAAGATAGCTCCTCGACAATGACCAACATGTAATGGCCCTGTAGGATTAGCTGACACGAATTCAACCAGATAACTATTTTTTTTCTCTTTCTCATTAATTCCAAATTTTTCACCGTTATCAATAATTTCTTTAATAAAGTTCGACCAAAAAGATGGCTTAAATTTAATGTTTATGAAACCAGGTTTAGCAACGGATATATTGTCTATTTGATCATCATTATTTTTAATTTCAGGCGCAAGTTTTTCAGCTAATTCTATTGGAGAAGTTTTATTTAGTTTAGATAAAACCATTGCAACATTAGTTGAAATATCACAATCAAATTTTGGAGGTGGTATCTCCGCATTAATGCCATTAAAACTTTCTGGAACTATAAGTTGATTTTTTTTACTAAGATCAACAATAATGGATTTAATTTTATCTAGGTATAATTCAAAAATATTCATTTATTATCGTTATAAAGGTTAATAGCATATCTATCTGTCATACCAGATATAAAATCTGAAATAGCTCTATATTTGTCTTTAGTCAATTGCTCTTTGGTTAGAAATTTTCTAGGATTTGATTTAATTATTTTAAATAATTTATCAATTATACTTTTACCTCTTTGATTCTTATTAAGTACTGATTTATTGTCATACATTCTATGTCTTAAAAATGATCTGATTTCTTGTTCTGAATTTTCTATTTTACTTGAAAAAGAAACTATTAATTGATTTGATTTTGATACATCTTTCAATGACTTAATTTTTAATTTTTTAATATTTTTTTCAGTATTACTTAATAAATCTCTAATCATAATATCAATCGAGTCTCTGATGATTTGATAAATAGCAATTTTATAATTTTTTTTATTAATTTTGTTTTTATATTTTTGATAAATGTCTTTAAAAAAATCTAATTCAACTAATTCCTCAAGTTTAAATAGGTTTGCTTTAATTCCATCTTGAATATCATGATTATTATATGCAATGTCATCTGATATGGCTGATATTTGAGCTTCTAATGATGGATAAGTATTAAATTTAATTTTATTCTTGAAAACTTTTAAACCAATTAGTTTATTGATCATGCTTATATCATCTACTGGTCCATTATGTTTTAAAAGTCCTTCTAAAGTTTCAAGAGTTAAGTTTAGTCCAGCAAATTTAAAATATTTATTCTCTAAAAACATAACTATTCTTAGTGTCTGTAGATTGTGATCAAAACCACCATAATTTTTCATACATTCATCTAGAGCATCCTCTCCTGCATGGCCAAATGGAGTGTGACCTAAATCATGCGCAAGACTTAAGGTTTCAGCTAAATCTTCATTTAATTTTAGATATTTTGCAATTGATCTTGCTATTTGAGCAACTTCAATTGAATGAGTAATCCTAGTTCTAAAATGATCCCCTTCTGTGTTAACAAATACTTGGGTTTTATGCTTTAATCTTCTAAATGATGCGCTATGAATTATACGATCTCTGTCACGCTGAAAAGGAGATCTATATTTTGAATTAGCTTCTTTATTAAGTCTACCTTTACTTTTAAATACGCCTAACAAAGTGTCTTTTTTCATCCTTTAATTTAAATAATTAAGTATTATATTAGTAATATCAGTGTTGAGACATGATTAAAGAAATTAAATTTACGGATAAAGCGTTAAAACAAATAGATAATTTGTTATCGAAAAAAGACAAAGGATCATTCTTTAGAATCGCTATTAAAGGTGGAGGGTGCTCTGGTTTCCAATACGAATTTACTTTTGATAAATCAAAACAAGATGATGATTTAAATTATCAAAATATTTTAATTGATAAAACATCAGCTGATTTACTTAAAGGGTCTGAGGTTGATTATGTTTCTGAACTTATAGGTGAACAATTCAAAATATCTAATCCACAAACCAAATCTTCATGTGGTTGTGGAGTTTCTTTCTCACTTTAATGCTCATTTCATCTTGGAATGTAAACTCGGTAAGAGCAAGAATTGAAAATATCAAAAGCTATTTATTAAAATATAAACCTGATATTTTAATGATGCAGGAAATTAAAACTGAAGATATTAACTTTCCATATGATGATTTTTCATCAATGGACTATGAAAGCCATGTATTTGGTCAAAAAAGTTATAATGGTGTAGCAATCATCTCAAAAAATAAATTAAAAAATGTCAAAACAGATTTAATTAAGGATAAATTAAAACAATCAAGAATAATTTCAGCTGAATTTGAACATAAGAAAAAAAATATACAATTAATTAATATTTATACCCCTAATGGTAATCCTGTAGATACTGAAAAATATGATTATAAAAAAAATTGGCTTGATCAATTAATTAAACAATTAAAAACTTTATCTAAAAAAAATTCAAATATTATTTTAGCTGGTGATTTCAACATAATCCCTTCTGCAGAAGATGTTTATAATGTTAAAAGTTTTGAAGACGATGCTTTATACAGACTTGAAATAAGAAAAAAATTTAGAGAAATGATCAATCTTGGTTTTAATGACGTCTACAGACATTTTTATGATGATAAAGAAGGATATACATTTTGGGATTATATGAGAGGTGCATGGCAAAAAAATAATGGGATGCGAATTGATCATTTTTTAGTATCAAACTCAATAATTGATCAAATTAAAGATATTAATATTAATAAAGATCCACGTGGAAGAGAAAAACCCTCTGATCACACACCTATTGAGATTAATTTAGCTTAAAGATTTAATTTTATTTACTAATTCTTCGTTAATATTTCTTGGACCAGTGTCCATTCTATTTTTATGACGTCTTTCACCTGGTAATCTTACTTCACCCATTGATTTCATTTTTTCAAAAAATTCCTCAGCATGTTTTTGCCAATTAGTACCTGATGTTTTATCTGGGTTAATAGCTAGTATGAATTCACCACCACTTGGGGGACCACCATCATTATTATCTTTAGCTGCTGTTTCAAAACTAAAATTATCACCAACTAACGCACCTGCCATTAATTCTACCATCATTGCAATTGCAGATCCTTTGTAACCACCAAAGGGTAATAAAACTCCACCATCAGCAATTTCACCTGGATCAGTTGTTTCTTTACCATCTTTAGTTAAACCAGTTCCAAGTGGAACTTTGTGCCCTTCTCTTTTAGCAACTTGAACTTCTCCCATTGCCATTGAAGCTGTTGCCATATCATAAACAACTGGTGTTTTACCTGGACGTGGCCAAGCAAAAGAAATTGGGTTTGTTCCAAATAATGGCTTTATTGCACCAGCAGGTGCAACAGCAGGCTTGTAAGATGTACAAGCAAATGCAACTAAACCTTCCTCTGCTAATTTTTCTGTCTCAGGCCACATAGCAGCCATATGATGTGAATTATTTATTGCTAACACAGCTACACCATTTTCTTTTGCAGTTTTTACTAGTTCAGGCAATCCTTTATTTAAAACAACAGGAGCTAAACAATTATTTCCTTCAACTTTAATTACTGATGGAGATATTTTTTTTACTTCAGGTTTCCCTTTTCCATTTATCTTTCCACCTTTAAGGCCTGTTACATAAGCTGGCAATCTAAATAAACCGTGTGATACAGAACCATCTCTTTCAGCGTTTCTAATTAGGTCTGATAAAATTGATGCTGTTTCATCATTACAACCATTAGCTAAAAGAGTTTTTTTAGCTAGTTCAAATATTTCGTTTAAAGTTAATGAAACTGTACTCATTATTTTGATTTACATTTTTTACATAAACCAAAAAATTCTAAATTATATTTGCTATATTTCATTCCAGAGTTATCTGAAAAATTAGATAAATATTTTGAAAGTTTTGAATTACTTATTTCAGATACATTTTCACAACTCTCACAAATTGAAAAAGCGGTAGCTTTTGAAATTTGACAACTAGAATTTTGGCAAGCAATAAAGGCATTTCTACTTTCTATCTTATGAATTTTTCCAATTTCAACTAACTTATCTAAAGCTCTGTAAACTTGTAGTGGTGCTTTAATTCCTTTTTTTTGAACATTAAAAAGAATTGAATAAGCCTTCATAGGCCCACCAGATTTATCAATAAGATCAAAAATGATTTTTTGATTTTTGGAAAGATTATATTCTTTTTGCATTTTTAAATTCTTATCAATTAGTTATCAGTTTTTCAATTTAATCGATTGTTTAATATTAAGTAAAGACAATATAAATAAGACTAAAGCGGCCATGATTATTGAAGGCCCAGATGATGTATTAAATTCTAAAGATGAAAATAGTCCTAACAACACTGATAATAATCCGCCAATTATTGAAAATAAAACCATCTTTTGTGGACTATTAGAAATATTTCTAGCCATCGCTGCTGGAATAATAAGCATACCTGTAATCAATAATAAACCTACCATTTTAATTGATATTGCTATTACAGCGGCCATAAGAATTGTAAAAATAGCTTTTGCTCTATCAGGGTTTAGCCCTTCTGCTTCTGCTAACTCATAATTAACTGTAGATGCAAACAATGGTTTCCAAATTAATTTTAGAACTAGTAAAATTACAGCTCCACCAGTCCAGATGACTAATAAATCATCAGTTGTTACAGCTAATATATCACCAAATAAAAGTCCCATAATATCAAAACGAATAAATGTTAAAAAACCTATTACTACTAATCCAACAGCTAAAGAAGAATGCGCCAATAGACCAAGCAAAGCATCACCAGGTAAATTAGTTTTCTTCTGTAATTGAATTAAAATCAATGCAATTAGAGATGAAATAATAAATACTGAAAGAGCAATGTTTAATTCAAAAGAGTAAGCCAAAGTTACACCAAGTAAAGCTGAGTGAGCTAATGTATCGCCAAAGTAAGATAATCTTCTCCAAACAACAAAACAACCAAGAGGTCCAGTTACTAAAGCTATTCCCAAACCTGCAATTAGTGCTCTTATAAAAAAATCATCAAACATATTAGTTTTTCTTTATTTCACCTTTATCCGAATGAACGTGATCATGTTTATGTTCATATACAGAAAGAATTTGAGATGCCTGTTCACCAAATAAGGTTTTATATTCATTATTTTTAGCAACATCCATTGGTGTACCTGAACAACAAACATGACCATTTAAACAAACGACATGATCTGTTGCAGTCATGACTGTATGTAGATCATGTGAGATTAATAGAATTCCACAATTAAGTGTATCAGAAATTCTTTTTATTAATTCATACAAAGCAATCTCTCCAGTGTAATCAACACCTTGAACTGGTTCATCAAGAACTAATAATTCAGGTTTTTTTGAAATTGCTCTTGCGATTAAAACTCTTTGAAATTCACCACCTGATAAATTTCCTAAATTTTTATTCTTAAGATGGATAACACCTGTTAATGTAAGTGCTTCATCAATTGCCTCATCTTTAATATTTTCTGTTAGAAGCATAAAATCATAAACTCTTAACGGTAATGTCCAATCAATAGATATTTTTTGAGGAACATATCCAACTTTATTTGTGTATTTCTCAACACTTCCTTCTATGTTTTTATAAATTCCTAATGCAATTTTTGCGGTAGTACTTTTTCCTGAGCCATTAGGTCCAATAAGTGTAACAATTTTTCCTTTTTTAACAGTTAATGAAACACCTTCCACTAGCCATTTATCATTTTGTTTAAAACCAGCGTTATTTAATTTTACTAATGTACTATTTTCTGAGCTCATATATTGCTTGACTTATAAATGTTATATTATTACATAACGTTATATTATAACAACCAATTAAATTACTTATTATGAAAAATATTAAAAAAATACCACTTATATTCTCAATATTATCAATTCTAACATTCTTTACACCAGCAAATGCTGAAATAAAAGTAGTTGCTTCTATTAAACCAATTCATTCATTAGCTAGTTACTTAATGGATGGTATTGCTAAACCTGATTTAATAGTTGATGGATATGCATCTCCACACGGATTTGCAATGAAACCTTCTCATGCAAAAATGCTTCAAAATGCTGACCTAATATTCTGGGTTGGTGAAGATTTAGAGAGTTTTTTAGAAAAACCATTGAGTTCAATTGCTAAGAAAGCAGAAAAAATTGAATTAATGGAGACTAAAGGATTGCAAGTATTAAAATTTAGAGAAAGAAATATTTTTGACGAACATGATCATGATGATCACGGACATGACGATCACGGTAAAAAAGAGGATGATCATGACGACCATGGACATGATGACCACGGTAAAAAGGAAGATGATCACGACCATGATGATCATGGGAAAAAAGAAGATGACCACGATCATGACGATCATGGTAAAAAAGAAGATGATCATGACGACCACGGACATGACGATCATGATGGACATGCGCATGGTGAATTTGATCCACACATTTGGTTGGACCCAATTAATGCAAAAGCTATGTTAAATGAAATGGCAGAACATTTAATTGAAAATGATCCAAAAAATGAAGCTAAATACAAAAGTAATTTAGCTAAAGCTTTACAAGAAATTGATAAACTTACAATTGATGTAATGACTGATTTAAGTAGCAGTGTTGCTTCAATTGTATTCCATGATGCTTATCAATATTTTGAGAAAAGATTTAATGTAAATATATTAGGTGCTTTTACTGTTAACACAGATGTGATGCCTGGTGCAGAACAATTAGCAGAAATCAGAGAGATAATTGAGCACGATAAAGTTGCTTGTGTGTTCTCAGAGCCTCAATTTAACCCTGATATTATTAAAGCTGTCGCAAAAGATATGAATATTAAAACTGGAGTAGTTGACCCATTAGGAGCAACATTAGACCCAGGAAAAGACTTATATTTCAATTTAATTAGAAATATGTCTGCATCTTTCAAAGGTTGTTAATTTAAAATTAGGTTTAATCCGGGAATTTTTTTAAATTCTCGGATTAACAAATAATTATTACTGTTATTTAATCTCACAAAAAACATTGTATTTATTTTAAAGAAGATTTATTTTCTTTCATAATCTGACTTTATGAATGATTTAAATTTATTTAAAAAAAATGGCTTTCTAGTTAAAGAAAATCTAATTTCTCAATCAAAGATAAATAAAATAAATAAAATTGTTAATGAAGTAATTTCTAAAGAAAAAAAAAGAAAAAAAGGTAATGGTACAAATGGAACTCAGTCCTATGATAACTACCATTTTGTATACAATTCAGGTTCTTCAAAAAATAAAGAAATTTTAAGACTAAATAATCCTCAGAACAGACATAAAGTTTTCTATGAATTATCTAGAGATAAAAGGATTATATCCATAGCTAAAAAATTGTTAGGTGGAACAGTTAGATTTCATCTAGGTAAATTAAATTTTAAACTACCAAATAAGAAAAAAGGAAGTGAAATTGGATGGCACCAAGATTGGGCTTTTTACCCACATACCAATGATGATTTGATCACAGTTGGTATATATTTAGATGATTGCGATGAAAAAAATGGGCCACTTAAAATAATAAAGAATTCACACAAAAAGAAATTGTACAGCCACCACAACAAAGAAAATTATTTTGTTGGAAAAATAGACACTAAGAAAAATAAAATAGGAACCAAAGATAGTGTTTCTATAACTGGGACAGCAGGAACAGTAGTATTTTTTCATTGTAGATCAGTTCATGGTTCTGGACACAATCAAATGAATAACTCGAGACCCTTAATTTTATTTGGTTATAGAGCTTGTGATGCATGGCCTCTAATTAATGATGGAAACCCTCATCCTGAGGTTGATTTGGAAAATTATGACAAAAATATTATTGTAGGAAATAAATCGATAAAACCAAGATTAACTAAAGTTCCAACCATAATCCCACTGCCTAAGAAGAAACACTACGTTTCTATCTATGAACTACAAAAAAATTAGATTAAATTTTAAATAAAAGAATAACCAGAGGATCTTACAGTTCTAATAAATTCTTTTTTATTTTGAATATTAATTGATTTTCTTAATCTTCTGATATGAACATCAATAGTTCTACTTTCGACATTTATATTGTTAGGCCAAACAGTTTCTAAAATTTGGTCTCGTGAATAAACTCTTTTGGGATTTACTAAAAAAAATTCTAATAACCTAAATTCGGTAGGTCCAAGTTTTATCTCTTTTTTATCTCTATAAACTCTTTTTTCAATCCTATCTAAGACTATATCTTCAAACTCTAAATTATCAGATACCGTATTAGGGTTAGATCTTCTTAGAACTGCTTTAATTCTTGCCATAAGTTCATTGAAACTAAAAGGTTTAGTTAAATAATCATCTACGCCGCTATCTAAACCTTTTATTTTATCCTCTTCTTCACCTTTAGCCGTTAACATAATCACAGGTAAATTATTGTAACTAGTGTCTTTTCTAATATTTTTGCAAATTTCAACTCCTGAAAGATCGGGCAGCATCCAATCTAATAAAAGCAAGTCTGGTTGAAACTTTTTCAATTCTTTTAAACCATCATTTCCATTTACTGATGATGAAACTATAAAACCGTTTTTTTCAAGATTATGTTGAACTAATTGAATTATTGAAGGTTCGTCCTCAATAATAAATATTTTACCATTCATTTTTATTTTTCAATAACTTTTCCTTTAGGTCTACTTCCTTTTAGATACTCGCCTTTAATTAAAAAACATATTGACTCAGCAATATTAGTTATATGATCACCGGCTCTTTCTAGATTTTTTGTAGCAAAAATTAAATGAGTAGAAAAATCTAAATTTTTTTTATCTTTTGAAAGAAAATCAATTACACTTTCCATGGCTATATAAGTAAGATCGTCTACTTGTTCGTCTTTTTCCCATACTTCTTTTGCTTTATCATAGTTTTTGTTAACGTAACTATCTAGTACGTCATTTAATTGTTTAATTACTAATTCTCCTAGTCTTTTTAAATTTCCTAAAAGTTCCTCTGGCAAATCTAATGGAAGAGGCTTAACTTTTTTTGCGTTACTTTTAGATAAATCACCAATCCTTTCTAAATCTTGAGAAATTTTCAATGAACTGATTGTTTCTCTTAAATCTATTGCCATTGGCGCTCGCTTTACTAACAAAGTCATTATTTGAGTATCAATCTTAGATCTAAACTTATTAATTTCATCATCGCTCTTAATAATTTTATCAATCGAGTCTTTATCTACTTTGATAATTGCATCCATAGAGTCAACTAATTGAGACTCTGTTAAACTTCCCATTTTTATTACAGAGTCTATTAAATATCTTAATTCTTCTTCATAAGATTTTACTGTATGCTCGTTGCTCATAATTTATCCAAATCTACCTGTAATATAGTCTTGTGTCATTTTATTGTCAGGATTTTTAAAAATTTTCTCTGTTTTGCCTACTTCAATTAGTTTACCAAGATGAAAAAACCCTGTTTTCTGTGAAACTCTAACTGCCTGTGCCATTGAATGAGTTACAATTACTATAGTATAGGTTTTTTTAAGCTCATCTATTAATTCCTCAATTTTTGCTGTTGCTATCGGGTCTAAAGCTGAACAAGGTTCATCCATCAATATAACCTCAGGATTTACAGAAATTGCTCTTGCAATACAAAGACGTTGCTGTTGACCACCTGATAGACCTGTACCTGGTTCATCAAGTCTATCTTTAACTTCTTCCCACAATGCAGCTTTCTTTAAACTATTTTCCACAATTTCATCTAATTCACTTTTAGTTTCACCTTTTCCATGAATTTTTGGACCATAAGAAATATTATCATATATACTTTTTGGGAATGGGTTTGGTTTTTGAAAAACCATTCCTACCCTTTCTCTTAAAGATACCACATCTAAATTTTTGTCATTGATTTCAACACCATCTATTTCAATGTTTCCAGAGACTTTGCAAATATCGATTACATCGTTCATCCGGTTAATACATCTGATGAAAGTAGATTTCCCACATCCAGATGGACCAATTAAAGCTGTGACTTCTTTTTCGTTTAAATCCAAATTTACGTCAAATAAAGCTTGTTTTTCACCATAGTAGACATTTAAATTTTTTGATTTTATTTTTACGTTTTCCATTAGTTCCATCTTTTCTCAAATTTTTGTCTTAAGTATACTGCTAAAAAATTCATTACAATTAAAAAACTTAATAACATCATAATTGTTGCTGATGTTTTCTCAACAAATCCTCTCTCAGCGGACTCAGACCACAAATATACTTGGACAGGTAAAGAAGAAGAAGGATCAATTGGTGTTGATGGAATATCAACAACAAAAGCTACCATCCCTATCAAAATTAATGGAGCTGTTTCTCCTAATGCTTGTGCTAATCCAATAATAGTACCTGACAAAGTGCCAGGTAATGCTAATGGAACTACATGATGAAAAACAGATTGAAATTTTGATGCACCTACTGCTAACGCACCTTCTCTTATTGATGGTGGTACTGCCTTCAAAGAAGCTCTACAAGGAATAATTATTCTAGGCAGGGTCATAAGCGCTAAAGTAATACCTGCTACTAAAGGTGTGGATCTTGGTAATTGAATTGTAGCTAAAAGTATTTGAAGAGCTAATAAACCATAAACAATTGAAGGTACAGCAGCTAAGTTATTTATATTTATTTCTATAAAATCAGTGATTTTATTTTTTGGTGCAAATTCCTCTAAGTAAATCGAGGCTAATACTGCAACTGGAAATGCCAACAACAAACAAATTAAAATACTGTAAAATGAACCTACAAGAGCACCCCCAATACCAGCTATTTCTGGATCTCTTGAATCTCCATTTTTGAAAAAGTAATTATTAAAGTTTTTTGTGATTGTTTTATTTTCTACTAACGCATCATAAATTTCTAGCTGAAAATTAGAAATTCTTCGTCTATCTTCGGGTATATCTCTTGGATAATTTCCCTTATGTAATTGATCAATATCATCAGAAGCAGTGATTTCTAAATTGATTTTTTTATCAATTAAATTTTTGTTGTTTAAAAATGCTTTTTTAATTTCTATTTCAGCATCTGTTGTAAAAAGCTCAATAAGTGCATCTTCTTCTTCCAAATTTTTTGCTGGATATACTTTTAGTAAACTTTCTATAGTAATATCAAAAAAATCAGCCTCTAAAATTTCTTCTTCAGAGGCTCCAGGTTCTAAATCAAGAAGATCTTTATCAAAGTAAACCTCAACTTTTATTGCAGTTTTCATAAACGCAGAACTACCTTTAGAAAAAATATTATGCACTAGTATCAAGACAAATAATAAAGCAAAAAATATTGATGCTAGACCATAAAATCTAAATCTTTTTTCAGCGTTGTGCCTTTTTTTTAATCTTTGTTCTTTAGTCATACTTTTCTCGATATTTTTTAACAGCCCTTTGTGCAATGTAGTTTAATATTAAAGTTGCTATAAATAGTGTTAATCCAAGCGCAAAAGCGGATTGTGTTTTTGGACTATCAAACTCCTGGTCACCTACCAATATCATAACTATTTGAGTTGTGATGGTTGTAGTTGATTCAAGTGGATTTATAGTAAGGTTAGCAGCTAAACCAGCGGCCATTACAACTATCATAGTTTCACCTATTGCTCTTGATACAGCTAACAGAATAGAACCTATTATTCCAGGTAAAGCCGCAGGTATAACTACTTTTTTAATTGTTTCAGATTTTGTAGCACCAATTGCATATGAACCGTCTCTAAGTGACTGAGGAACAGAATTAATCACATCATCTGATAAAGACGAGACATAAGGGATAATCATTATACCCATTATCAATCCTGCTGCTAAAGCACTTTCTGATGAAACAGTTAAACCAAAATTTTCACCGATCTGTCTAAAAAAGGGTCCAACTGTTAAAGCTGCAAAAAAACCATAAACAACTGTTGGGATGCCTGCTAGAATTTCGATTATTGGTTTTGAAATCCTTCTTATTTTTAATGAGGCGTATTCAGCCATATATATTCCTGAAAAAAGTCCAATTGGAACAGCAACTAACATTGCAATAAAAGCAATAAAAGTTGTTCCAGCAATTAAGGGAATAAATCCAAAGGCGTCCTTTAATTCTTCAAACTCCGCATCTGTAATTGAAGAGGCATCTCTCACAAAAGCTCTTTGAGGACTCCAATTAGTTCCAAATAG
>CACJIJ010000002.1 GCA_902593445.1 uncultured Pelagibacteraceae bacterium | reverse complement strand
CGCTCACAAAATATATAATGCAACTGTTCATGCTTTAATTTGTAAAGCAATGGGGAAAAAATATATAGTTGGGGATACGGGTGCTGGTTACGCTGGCAAAATGTTAAGTATGGCAGCAAAGAAATTTGGTCTGAAGTGTAAAATTTTCATGGGCGCAAAAGATATTAAGAGACAAAAACCTAATTGTGATGCTATGCGAAAGAATGGTGCGGAAATTGTTCCAGTGTATTCTGGCAGTCAAACTCTAGTTGATGCGGTTAGTGAGTGTATGAGATATTGGGTATCAAATTGTGATACTACACATATGTGTGTTGGAAGTACAGTTGGTCCAAATATATTTGTAAAAATTTGCGGATGGAGTACAGCGCAAATTTCAAGAGAATTAAAAATACAAATTAAACAAGAATTCAAAAAAATTCCAAAAAAAATTAAATTAATTAACTGTGTGGGTGGTGGAAGTTCAGCATATGGTTTTTGGAGTGAATTTATAGATTTTAATAAATCGCAAATAGAGTTAGTTGGTGTAGAAGCTGGAGGTCCAAAAAAATCTAAACTCCATGCTGCTCCTTTAAGTAGAAATGCAAAAATTGGAATTTTACATGGTGCAGCTTCTTATGTTTGTCAAAATAATGAAGGTCAAATAAATGATACTGAATCAATTAGTGCTGGATTGGATTATCCAGGTGTAAGTCCAATACATTGTTTTTTAAAAGATACAAAACGAGCGAGATACACTTATGCAACTGATGAAGAAGCACTAAAAGCACATGTGATGGTAACTAAATTTGAAAAACTTAATCCAAGTTTAGAACCCAGTCATGCATTTGCTGAAGCGATAAAAATTGCTCCAAAATTAAACAAAGACACAATTATTATCGTTAACTCTTGTGGTGATGCTAAAAAGGATAGAGATATCTTAAGAGAAAGGTTGGGAAAAAATTAATGAATTCATTAATCAGCAAAGCTTTCTCAGCTGTAAAAAAAGAGAATAGACCAGCCTTACTTACATATACTGTCGCTGGAGATAATACTAAAAAAAAATCTTTAGAAATATTAAAATCAATTTCAAATTATGCAGATATTTGTGAATTAGGTTTTCCACACAACACTCCTATAGCTGACGGAGGGCAAATACAAACAAGTGCCTACAGGGCAATTAAAAATGGTATTAAAATTAATGATGTATTTTCTATTGCAAAAGATTTCAAAAAAATAAAAAAAAATAAACCAATTATACTGATGGGCTATTACAATATGATCTATCAATATAATGAAAATAAATTTTTAGAAAAATGCAAAAAATCAAAAGTTGATGGTTTAATAGTTGTTGATTTACCTTATCCTGAAAATAAAAATTTTGCATTAAAATGTAAAAAAAAAGGAATTAATTTTGTTCAATTAGTTTCACCAACCACTTCCCAGATTAGACTAAAAAAAATCATAAAAGACTCACATGACATGATTTATTATATAAGCATGTTATCTACAACGGGTGGGAAGCTTAAGGTGTCCCCGAGGAAAATATTAGAAAAGTACAACAAAATAAAAAAACAAAATAAATCAAAAAATGTTGTTATTGGTTTTGGAATTACAGAAAAAACTATCCAATTTCTTAGAAAAGCTGATGGTTTGGTGGTTGGAAGCGCAATTTGTAAGGAAATCTCTAAATCAATTGAAAAGAGACAAAATGCGGTCACAAATGTTACTAATATTGTTAAGAGATTAAAAAATAAAATTCAATGAACTGGATAACTAAAATTATTAAAGCAGGTGAAAAAATTAAAACTGCTATACGTGAAAGAGCTACAAAAGAGGATATTGCAAAAAGTGATTGGACATCATGTTGTAAGGGTCCAATTTTAAAAAAAGATTTAGAAGAAAACTTGTGGGTATGTCCAGATTGTAAGCGTCATCATAGAATAAAACCACATCAAAGATTTAATATATTGTTTGGAAAAAACAATTATGAAATTTTCAAAACTCCAATACCAAAAGACGATCCACTAAATTGGACAGACTCCAAACCTTACAAAGAGAGATTAAAAAGTGCACGAAAAAAAACAGGATTAGAATGTGGAATGATGGTTGCCTCTGGAACTATAAATAATATTAAAATTACAGCTGTAGCCTCTGATTTTGATTTTTTAGGAGCTTCAATGGCAGCTGCAGAAGGTGAAGCTTTTTTATTTGGAATACAGCATGCGATAGAAAATCAAACACCTTTTTTATGTATTAGTGCAGGTGGAGGAATGAGAATGATGGAAAGTTTAATTTCATTATCTCAAATGACAAGAACAACTCTTGCAATTAATGAATTAAAGAAAAATGGACTTCCATATTTAGTTTGTATCACTGATCCAACAGCAGGGGGTATTACTGCATCATACGCTATGTTAGGTGATATTCATATTGCAGAACCAGGAGCTTTAATTGCATTTGCAGGTGCACGAGTAATTCAAGGAACTGTTAAAGAAGAACTTCCAGAAGGTTTCCAAAAAAGTGAATATGTTGAAAAAACTGGTTTTGTTGATTTAATTGTTGAGCGTAAAGATCTTGTATCTAAAATTGGAACCTTATTATCAATATTGTTAAAGAAAAATTCTGATATAAGTGCTGAACAAAATGAAACTTCAGAAGATAGTCAGTCGCTTACAAGAGCTGCATCCTAAAGAAATAGATCTATCACTTGATAGAATTAAAAATCTCTGTAAAAAATTAGGAAATCCTCAAGATAAAATCAAAGCAATTTCAATTGTTGGTACTAATGGAAAGTACTCAACTATCCAAGCAATGTTTTCTATTTTAAAGGAAGCAAATTTCAATTGTAATATCTATACTAGTCCTCATATCAAAAGTATTAATGAAAGGTTTGTTTTTAATAATGAAGAATTGAATGATGAAGATTTAGCAAATTTACTTGAAGAAATTGAAAAAGCTAACAATGGTGAATCAATTACTTTTTTTGAAATACTGACCGCAGCATATTTTTTAAAAGCATCTCAATATCCAGATAATATCAATTTAATCGAAAGTGGATTGTTCTTTAGATTTGATGCTACTAATATCTTAAAAAATAACCTTGCTAGCATTGTAACTTCTATTGGTCTTGATCATTTAGATTGGTTACCAGAAAATGAACAAACTGTTGAAAAAATTATTTTTGAAAAAACATCAAGCCTTTTAAACTCAAATATTATAGTTGCAAAACAGAGTACTAATAAAATCAAAGAAAATATTAAAAAAACAATATCAAATAATAGATCAAATAAGTATTTCCATAATGAAAATTATAGTTTTACAATGCAAGAAAATGACTTTTTTTATTATGAAGATCAATTCGGGGGAATAAAATTACCTATTCCAAATGTTAAAGGTCAATTTCAATTAGAAAATGTCTCAACAGCAATTGCAACCCTTCGAATTTTGAAAGATTTAAACATTAAAGATGACCAAATTAAAAAAGGTATTTTAAAAATAAATTGCATTGCAAGATTACAAGAAATTAAATCTGGAAAACTTAAAGAGCTTGTAAAAGATCACAAACTTTTTGTTGATGGATCTCACAACCCTTTGGGAGCAAAAGTTTTGAATGAATACTTGGAAAGTTTAGATTGTAATAAACATATCATTCTTGGAATGATGGCTAATAAAGATCATAGTGAATATATGAGTTTCTTTAAGGATATTTCTACATTGACTACAATAGATATACCTAATCAACCTAATTCAATTAAAGGAGAAGAACTTAAAGAGAAGCTAAATAGCTTTTCAAATATAAATTATAAAGAAAGTATAGAAGAAGCCATAAAGTCAATCTCAGTAAAAGAAAACGATATAATACTAATTACTGGATCGTTATATCTTGCGGGTGAAGTTTTAAATTTAAATTAGATATTTTTATCTAAAAATTCCTTCATGTGACTTTCTGGAACTCCACCAACTTTTCTATCTACTTCAACACCTTTTTTATAGATAATAACTGTTGGAACACCTCTGATCCCTGCTGCACTTCCAGTGTTTATTCCACCATCTTCAACATCAGCATAATAAAAACCAGCCTTGTCTTTATATTCATCAGATAATTTATCCATTACTGGTTTTAGTGCCTTACATGGACCGCACCATTCAGCTGAAAACTGAATGACTGAAACATCTTCATTTTTAATTTTAGTATCAAAATCTTCGTCTTTAAAATTTGTAAGCATATATCCTTTCTATAAATTGCAGTTTTAAAGTCAACTAGGCAATTTCATATTTTTTTTCTATAGACATAATAAATTCATTTATTTCATCTAATTTTTTAGTTCTTCTTCATCATCTCGATTTGATGCTTGATCTCTTAGGGTATCAATTTCTTGATAGGCCATTCCTATAGTTTGCCACTTTTCTCTATTTTTGCTTAAAATTCGTCTAGCAATTTCACTTTTTATATTTTTATATAAATCTGGTGGCAAAATATGCGGTGCTTCTTGATAAATAATTTTTTGTCCAAACCAACTACATCTTTTATCTTGAAACTTATCCAACATTCTTAATTTATCTTCCCAAGAAGAACTATGCCAAGTTTTAAACAATTGGGTATCTTTATTGGGAATAAATTTTTCATATAAAGTTTCTTCTGGTAATAAATCTTCCTGGGTTTGAGTTTGAGCTTTTTCTTCAGCTGCTTCTCTATTAATGATTTGAATATTTTTGCAAAAATTTTCACTATTTCTAACCATTTTTGCTCTTTTTTGAATGGTTTCTAAATCTAAGTCTACATATGCTTTTTCCTTTAATGCAAACTTTTTATCCAATACAACTGGAGCTTTGTTGGTTTTGATTACTCTAAGTGCTTTTGGACTAAATTTTTTTAAATAAACTTTAAGATCATTTATTGATAAATTTAACAAAGGTTCAGGATCTCTTCTTAAATCAAATAAATATCCCCAAGATGCATATGATGGATGAAAACAATGATCTGGATGTAATGTAGAGACAAGATACATCATATTTTTTCCCTTAACATTTTCGAAAATTGAATAAATCCCCTCACTTTTTAAGATAGTTTCAACACTATTTTTTGTAGATGTACTTAAAAAATTTTCCCAATTGTCTTTATGTTTGTCTTTTATAATTCTTAGAATTTTTAAGCTTGTGAATGCATCATGATAAGCAGTGTGTTGTTGAGATGTATCAAATCCTTGTTGTCTAGCTAAACCTTCTAAAGCTAGACTTTCATTTCCAGCTTCTGTTAATTCAGTCTTTAATGTTTCTGGATTCAAGGTTTGTGCTACTCTTGCAACATGTAAACCGTCATGTTCTTTGTTGGGTGATGAATGTGTAATGTAAGGATATCTGTTCCCTTTAAAAAAATTAAAATGAAACATTCGTCTATCAAAATTTAAGTTACTCCAACCTATAAACAATGCTGGACCAGCTTTAGAGAAAAAATTTTCTACTGCGCCTAAAAAATCGTAATGCGAGTAATTGCCTTTAGTAAGTAAATCAATACTTGTTGAATTAACTAATAAGGCCTTTGCACTTGGAACCTCACCCTCAGGCATTCTGCCACGAATATTTAGCTTACCAATTTCTTTTAAGTTTTTATCAACAACTACAGCGCCTACTTCAATTATTGAGCCCCAAATTGTACTATTTGTTGTTTCTGTATCGTAAATTACTATTTTATCCATAAAATCCTAAGTTAAATCCGATAGCTCATTAAATTTTTTTAATCTTCCCAAAAATAAATTTTGGTAAACGACTAAATCATGTCCTTGAATTTTAAACTCTTGGAATAATTTATCTACTGTGCAAACCAAAATTACACAAGAAGTGATATTGGAGTTATACACAATGTTATGTGCTAATGAATATGCGCTTGTTTGAAGAAGCCATGAGTCGATATACTCAGCTTTTTTTGGTTTATTACTTTGTTTAAAATCAATTATTGTTTCTTTCCCCTCGTACACACCAACACAATCAGCGGTACCTGCATACTTCTCTGGGTAATAAAGAGTGCACTCAACACCCCAAATTTCATCCAATCTATTTTTTAAACCTTTTTCAATGATTTCTTTAGCCATTAATTTGTATTGTTCGTTATCTTCAAAAAAACTTAAATTTTCTCTTCCAAGTAAATAAGACTCTAAATAGTTATGCATTTGAGATCCCCTGCTACTAGCTGCTTTTGTAATTGCTTCAGCTTCTTTTTGTCCAGTTCTTTCTCTCCAATTTGCTAATGCCGCTTTATCTTCTTCAGATCGAGTTGCATCTAAAATTGAAGTGACACTTGGTAATTTTGTTTCCCCTAATAAGTATCTTCTAATGCCATCAACTGTTGCTCTTGATGATTTTGGATAATCATATTTTTGATTCCACTGCATGAGATTTCTTATAGACGTTATTACAGTAAAAAAGAAATTAATTTTTAAGCTGCCTATTTCGTTCAACAAATTTTTCCACGTTTTCAGTTTGTACAGCTTTCTCAACCTGCTCGGGATCTTTAATGTTTTCTAAAGTTCTTGAAATTGATCTTGCATCCGTTCCAAATTTATCAACAACTCCCATAGCATCTTCTAATTTTTTTCTAAGAACTATAATGTTGTCAAAATGTTTAGAAAATCTTGTACTGATAGTTTTCAAATGATTATAAATTTCTGTTGCTCCTTTTTGTACTTTCAATGATTGAAATCCCATATGTAAAGATTGTAAGTAAGCAGAAAGAGTATTAGGCCCACATATTACAACTTTATATTTTTTCATTAACTCTTGAGTTAATAATTCTTTTGTGCTTGGATCTTGGTATTCAGTTAACTCTTTGTATAAGCTTTCTGTAGGAGCATACACAATTGCAAAATCAGTAGTTTTTGGTGGAACAATATATTTTTCATTAACGCTTTTAGCTTTTGCTTTAAACGCTGAGGCTAATTTTGCTCTAGCATCTGCAACAACCCTTTTGTCTTCCGCGTCATGACCATCGGTAATTGCTTTGAATTTTTCTACTGGAAAATGACTATCAACTGGAACCAAAACATCTCCTTGAAGCTTTATTGCAAATTCCACATTTTCACTTGTATCTTCCTTCATTTTTACATTCGTCATGAATTGAGAGGCTGGCAGTAAATCTTTAATAAGAGCGTCTAGGCTAAATTCTGCAAGAGTTCCATATTTCTTAACTCCAGCTAAAATTTTTGTTATCCCCTCTTGGCTTTGATTTAACAATTGTACTTGTTGGTTAAAATTACCAACCTTTTCCTCTACCTTAGTTAAAGTTTCAGTCATATCTTTGGTAACCCCAGTTGATAGATTGTTAAATGAGGTCGACATTGCACCAAGCGAGCTATTAATCGTAGTATTTAATGTATCTTTTAAACTTGAAATTTCTGATTTTAGATTAGCTATTTCTTCAGCATCTTTATTTTCATTTTCATCTTTTGACTTAGTTTTCAAATTTAAATAAAGAATACATAAAACACCTCCTAACAACAAAACTAGTAAGATAATTAAAATACCATCCATGATTCTAATTATTTATTTTATAGTAAATATTTGATTAATGTATTTAAATATTTAAAAATACTTTATGGAACTCATTTTGGTATTAAAAATATTCTTCATTATTTGTGTTATTATTGCACTTTATGCAGTTATTAGAAATCTTAATATTATCAAAATAATACTAATTTATTGGAAAGACTTAATTTTTAGAAAGTAATTTTAATATTTTTCTAAGGCCCATTTTATTACTTGATGACTTAGAAATCATCATACAAGCCTCTGATTGTAGTATTTCTCCATCTTTCAAAATACGTAAATTATTTGCCTTTAAAGTTTCTCCAGTAGACGTGATATCTGTAATTATTTCTGAAGAACCTGTGAAAGGATAAGCTTCAGTTGCACCCAAACTATCAATTAATTTGAATTGGGTAACACCCTTTGAAAACAAAAATTCCCTTGTTAAATTTGGATATTTTGTTGCCACTCTTAATCTTTTCTTTTTCTTATCCTTGAATTCAAATGCAATTTCTTCCAAATCAGCAACTGTTTGTACATCTATCCATGGATCGGGAATTGCAACTACTAATGTAGCTTTTCCAAAATCATATCTTTTTAAAACATTAATTTTTTTTTGAGTGTTTATTTCACTTTCTTTTAATAAATCAAAACCAGAGAAACCTATATCCAAAGATTCATCTCCAAGTCTTTCGATGATCTCTCTTGCATGAAGATATAAAATCTTAATATTTTTAAATTGTTTTATTGATCCTAAAAGATCTCTTTCTCCTCTTTCAGAAATAAGAGTTAATTTATTTTTTTTAAAAATATTTAAAACATCTTTTCTAAGTCTGCCTTTACTTGGAATTCCAATATTTAAAATATTTTTTGTCATTAGTAATTTAAATTTAAAGCAGCACCAACTGCTGGAGTTTGTTTTTTTGATCCTAAGTCAGAAATTAAACCATCATAACGACCACCATTTATTATATTTTTTAATGAGTTTTTAGATTTAATATCAATTTTAAAGACCATTCCGGTGTAATATTCTAGTTGCCTTCCAAAGGATGCTGAAAATACTACATTTAATTTTGAAACCTTGTTATTAGATATTGGAAAATATTTTTGATCTACAGCTAAATTTATTCTGTTTTTTTTAAAAAATTTATTTAACTCAATTGCCGCTTTATTTACTGGACATTTTATTTTCAAGAAATCTTTTATTATTTTTGAAACATTTTTTCCTTTACTAGCTCTTCTAGGATCTTTTATTTTCTGATCAAATCTTTTTAATATTTCATTAATTGTTCTTCCTGCCACAACATTTGATAAATCTTCTTTAAGCATTTTCACGTAACGCTTTTTATCTATTTCTACAATTGTTGGATCAACATCTGAATTAGTTTCTAATCTTTTTAATAAATCATTAAAATATTCTTCTCTCCAGAAGTGTCTGGATAATCTTAACTTCCATCTCTTTGGAATATCTAATTTTGATATTAACAAATTAAATATTTCAACATTTCCAATAGTAAGCGTTCCTGATGAATATTTTATATTTTGAAGCGATTTAAGAGATGTGTTTATAATTTCTTTATCATCATTTTTCTCATCCTTAGATCCTAAAATTTCAAAACCAATTTGATTTCTAATGATTGAGTCTTTTTTGTTTTGTGATTTTCGATAAGCTTGACCGCTGTAAAAAATTTTTTCTTTACCCTTTAAATTATTTTCTAAATATCTTAAACAAGATGCAATTGTTAAATCTGGTCTTAGACACAACTCGCTTCCATTCTGATCCGTAAAAGAAAAGATAAATTTTCTAAAGTTTTCTCCTGATCTTTGAACAATGTGATTAGCCTCAATTACTGAGGGTAAATCAATATATTTAAAACCCTTAGATTTTACTGATCTAAGGATACGTTCAGATAAGTTTTTTGACTTCATCGATTAAATTTTCTTTTGGAAATGTTTTATTGTTTTCACCCTTAACACCTTTGAGGCTTTTTATAGTGACTGTATTTTCATTAAATTCATTTTCACCACATATTATTGCTACATCTAAATCACGTTTATTTGCTAAGGTTAGTTGCTTACCTAAATTTTTATTTGAATCTAAAAAAATTTCAGCATTGATATTATTATTTCTTAATAGATCTAAAATTTCATAGTAATTTTTAAGATATTTTTCATCCATTACACAAACTAAAACTGGTTTTTGATTATCTACTTTTATTTGATCTAATTGCATCAAAGCAAATAATAATCGATCAACTCCAAAACTAATTCCGGTGCCTGGAATATCTACACCTTTAAATCTCGAAATTAATTTTGCATAGGCTCCTCCAGAACAAATACTGCCTATATCGACCTCTTTGCCTTTGTTATTTGTAACTTTAAAATTTAGATTTGTTTCAACAATGAAATCTGAATAATAAGCCAATCCCCTAACAATTGTAAAATTTGTTTTGACCTGATTTAAATTTGAACTGTAACCCAATACTTCAAATACTTGTTCTAATTCCTTTATACCTTCTTGAGACAATGGATTTTTTGATGTTTCTTTTAATTCTTTTAAATCTTTAATTTTTAGAAAATTAAGTATTTTAGACGCTTGTTCATCGTTTAAATCTGCACCCTTAGTGATTGCACCACTTATATCTTTTCTCTCTTTTTTAAGCAGATCTTCAACACCTTTTAAACCAAAACCTGGTTTATCTAATTTATCAATTGCCCTAATTACTTTTGCTTGCTTTTCTTCTGATATTTTTAAATCATCAATAAATCCTTGAACTATTTTTCTGTTACTAATGTTAATTATAAATTGATCTTTTTTTAGACCACAATCTAACAAAGTACTTGATATTAAATTACAAAGCTCCGCATTTGCTTGAGCAGGATTAACATTTCCCACGATATCAAAATCTGCTTGCATGAATTCTCTGTACCTTCCGTTACCAGCCTTTTCATTTCTAAAGACATTTTGAATAGCATACCTTTTAAAGATTGATGGAAGCTCTTGATTGTTTTGTGCAACAAATCTAGCTAATGGGCTTGAAAGATCATACCTAAGAGTAATGCTTTTTTCTCCATCCTGAAATGAGAATACATCAGACATAGGATTAGCATCATCTTCTGCCAAAAAAGATCCTATATTTTCACTTATCTCAAACGAAGGGGTTTCCAGAGCTTCTGCTCCAAATTTAATAAAATTATTCTCAATAGCTTTTAAAAGCTTTTTTTTGAGAAGAAGTTTTTTATCCCAACGATCTTCAAATCCTGAAGGTAATCCAGGAATTAATTTTTTTTCTTTATTCATTTTTTGGTACCCGGGCTGAGAGTCGAACTCAAACTTAAAGTTCCACAAACTTCCGTGCTAACCATTACACCACCCGGGCTTATCCTCTTTGTTTTTATCTTATTTTATGTGGATTTAAAATTATAATATAAATAAATAGCCTACTGGCTATGGAAACAGTTACTGTGAGTACTTCTAAAAGTCTTTCTGTATGTAATATTTATATTCATGAGCAGTCTTTTAGACAAAAAAAATTAATTTTCAAGGTCTAAATAGAAAAAGGACGTTTATCTATTTAATAGATAAAACGTCCTTTTAAATAATTTCTAAATTAGTCTATTTTTTTTAAATTAACTGCAGAAGGACCTTTGGGACCATCTTCTAATGTGAATTCAAGTTTATCACCTTCATTGAGATATCTCATACCAGCAGCTTTTACCGCTGAAGCGTGAACAAAGGCATCTTTTTCTTTATCATCTCTCTCAATAAAGCCATATCCCTTTTTACCATTATACCATTTAATTTTTCCTTGTAGTGTACTCATCTTATTTCTTAGTCCTTTTGTTATTTATTATCTCTTAAAGGTAATTTCTTTTACGATTATTTCAAGATGAAACTTTGTGGTGGTGGCTGAGGAAGGATTCGCACCTCCGACACAAGCCTTTTCAGGGCTCTGCTCTACTCCTGAGCTACTCAGCCTTATTTATCCCCTAAAGATAATTCTTCCTTTAGTAAGATCGTAAGGTGTCATTTCAACTGTCACATTATCACCTTGGAGAACTCTAATTCTGTTTTTTCTTAACTTACCAGCTGTATGGGCGGTAACAGTATGTCCATTTTCTAATTTTACTCTAAACATAGCGTTCGGAAGTAGGTCTATCACTGTGCCTTTAAATTCCAATAAGTCTTGTTTTGACAAATTTATTTTCTCCTTATTCGTTTTACTACAGATTGAGCGTGTCCAACCAACCCTTCGTAATTTGCAAGTGTTATAACTGATGGTCCAAGACTTTCAATACCCTTTTTTGATAAGTTTATGTATGAAATCCTTTTATAAAATTCATTTACACTTATACCGCTTGAGTATTTTGCAGAACCATTAGTTGGTAACACATGGTTTGATCCAACATTATAATCAGTCATTGCCATCACTGCATATTTTCCTAAACATATTGATCCTGAATTTTTTATTTTTGGAACTAATGATTTATAATTTCTAATATTTAACTCTAAATGTTCTGGTGCAATTTTATTTATAACACTAATTATTTTAGCGTCTGAAGAAACATACATAAGAATTCCATTATTAATTAAACTTCTTCTTGCAACAGAAGCTCTTGGAATTTCTTTTAATTGTTTAGTAATTTCAATTTTTACTTTATCTAGTAAATTTTTATCTTTTGAAATCAAAATACATTGTGCAAGAATATCATGTTCAGCTTGTCCAATTAAATCACTTGCAACCCACTCAGCATTCGAGAATTTGTCGCAAACGACTGTAACTTCTGAAGGACCTGCGGTCATACCTTCAATTCCAACAACACCAAAAACTTCTTTTTTTGCAGCTGCAACATAGGCGTTTCCTGGACCAACTATTTTATGAACTTTTTTAATTTTTTTAGTCCCATAGGATACTGCTGCAATAGCAGAAGGGCCCCCGATAGAATAAATTTCTTTTATCTTGCATTTTTTTGCAGCGTATAATACGGCTGGATTTTGTTTTCCTTTATAGCCTGGATTAATCATAACTATTCTCTTAACACCTGCAACAATTGCTGGAATAGCATTCATCAACACACTTGATGGGTATGAAGCAGTAGAACCAGGAACATAAATTGCAACAGACTCCAAAGGCACATATTTATATTCAAGTTTGTTTTTTAATTTATCTGTATAAGAAATATTTTTAAATTTTTGAAGTGAATGAAATTTATAAATTCTATTATAAGCCGTATCGATTGCTTTCTTTACTTTTCTATCAAGTGAATTTATAGATTTTTTTATTTGTTTTGTGCTTGGGATGATTATGTTATTTTGATTGAATCTTTTCTCATATTTTAATAATGCTTTATCTCCATTTTTTTTAACATCTTTAATTATATTTGTTACAGAAACAGAATCTGATTGAATTTTTTTTTTTCTTTGTAAAAGCAAATTATCTAATAGTTTATCAAAATTTTTACTTTTACTATTTAATATCTTCATAACTATTTAATCTCACTTTGATCCTCTAATCTTGCTTCAATAGTTTCTGTAGTTAAAGCAATATGCGCATTTTTATTAAAAATAAGATTTATTTCATAAACATCATTATTTTTCAAATAATCTATACCTATTAGTTCTAAAACTGTTTCTTGATTTGATTGATCAATGTTCTTTGATCTTACTTTATCAACAAAATCAAACCTACAAATGCTATTGATTTTTTTATCTTCCTGATCACTTTCAACCTTGGTTCTTTCAATTGATAATAAAAAAACTTTATTGGATGCGAGATATTTTATATCTGCAATTTTAACCTTAGCACCTGAACTACAAGCTGAAATCATTTGTAAACCTTCTTGGTCGCTTGCTATTATTTTTGCTAAATATTTATTCACTATTTTAATCTTTTAATTTTAACACCTATTTTTTTTAATTTATTTTCTATTTTTTCATAACCTCTATCTAAGTGATAAATTCTGTTAATATATGATTTACCAGTAGAAACTAAAGCTGCAAGAACCAAAGCAACAGAAGCTCTTAAATCACTAGACATTAATTCGGCACCAATGAATTTAGTATTTCCTTCTATTGTAGCAGTATTATTTTTAATATTTATTTTTGCTCCTAATCTTTGCAATTCTGCAACATGCATAAATCTATTTTCAAAAATACTTTCAGTTATTGAACTTTTGCCAACTGCTTTGCACATCAAAACCATCAATTGTGCTTGAAGGTCTGTAGGAATTCCTGGAAACTCTTTAGTTTTAATACTTTTTATTGATTTTATTTTTTCAGGTCCTTTAATTAAGATTTTATTTTCACTAGTTTTAATTTTAGCACCAACTTTTTTTAGTAATTTTATTTCTGTACCAATAATTTTAGGATTTAAATTATTTATTTGCAAATTACCTTTTGCAAGTGTTGCAGCTACACAAAATGTGCCTGCTTCTATTCTATCAGCCATTACAGAATATTCAGTTTCATTTAAAGAATTTACACCTATGATTTTACAAACTCTTCCTGTCCATTTTATTTTCGCTCCAGCTTTATTTAAAAAATTTGTAAGATCTTTAATCTCAGGTTCTATTGCACAATTTTTTAAAACTGTTTTTCCTTTTGCTAAACATGCTGCTATTATAGAATTTTCAGTTGCCCCAACACTTATCTTTGGAAAATTTATAGTTGTTCCACTAAGTTTTCCTTTTGATTTTGCGAGAATATATCCATCTTTTAATTCATATTTCATACCCAGTTTTTTTAATGCAGCTAAATGATAATTAACTGGTCTAGCACCAATTAAACACCCTCCAGGTAAAGAGATTTTAGATTTATGGTATTTTGAAATAAGTGGACCTAAAACTAAAATAGAACCACGCATTGTTTTGACTAAAGAATAACTAGCAAAAGTTTTCATATTTTTTTTATTTATAATTTTTGCTGTTTTTTTATCTCTTGATAAAATTATTTTTGAACCAAGAGACTTTAATAAATTTAACATTGTATTAATGTCTTTAACTCTTGGTAAATTTTTTATAACCACAGGTTTATCAAATAATAGTGTTGCAGCTAATATCGGTAGGGATGCATTCTTCGAACCTGAAATTGAAACATTGCCCTTGATTTTACAAGGGCCATTAATCAGAAATTTATCCATAAATTACTTTTTAATTTTAGCAACTTGAATTGTAGTTTGACCCTGATATTTACCGTTCTTTGATTTATAAGTTGTTTCTGGCTGAGTATCTGATTTAAAAAATAAAAATTGTGCTATTCCTTCATTTGAATAAATTTTTGCAGGATTAGGTGTTGTATTACTTAGCTCAATTACAATATTGCCCTCAAATTCATTTTCAATTGGAGTAACATTACAAATAATTCCTGTCCTAGCATAAGTACTTTTTCCAACACAAATACATAAAACATCTTTTGGTATTCTAAAATATTCTACTGTTTTGGCTAAAACGAATGAATTTGGTGGGATAATACAATGTGGTCCTTTTCGTTCTATAAAGTTATCATCAGAAAAATTCTTTGGATCAACTAAAGAACTATTAACGTTGGTAAAAATTCTATATTCATCTGAGATTCTAACATCATATCCCATACTACTTAATCCATAAGAAATTTTACCTTCAGAAACTTGATGATCCAAAAATGGTTCTATCATATTGTGCTCTTTGCACATTTTTTTAATCCAAGAATCAGGTTGAATTGACATTATTTATTTTTCTTTTTATTTTTTTTTTGGAAAATTTTTCTTTTCTTCAAATTTTTTCTAAGCGCCAAGCTTAAACGCTCATTTTTTTCTTTTGAACTCATTCTTTGTTTGGGTTAGTCAGGAAATCTAAAGAAATTGGTTTATTGGGATCTAGTGCAGGTGCTTTTTCCTCTTCTTTTTTTGGGCCTTCTTTAGCTAAACGTTTAGCTTTTTTTTCAGCAAGCTTTCTCTCTCTTTTAGCTTGCTTTTCCATAAGCTTATTACCTTTAGTTGATTTGTAGTCGTAATGAATTCCCATAACATTTTCCTAAAATAGATATAAATCATATTCATCAAAAAATTAAGGCAATAATTTGAAAAAAATGCTTTATTATCAATAAAATACAATTTGTCTCTAAGCTCCTGTAGTTAAATGGTATAACAAGTCATTGGTAATGACTAGTTCCCTGGTCAGTACAGGGTGGGAGCACCACTAATTTCTGTAAAAAAACTTTCTCAAAAATATCGTAATCAAAATTAAAATAAAGAAAGCTGTAATAGGAACATATATATCAGGAGAAAATATTATATCAGTTATTCCTGGTACTTCAGCATTTTGGTCTATAATTTTTTCTAATCCACTACCAATAGAAACTGCTAAAAAAATTTGAGGAACTATTCCAATCAATGTAGCAAAGAAAAAATTTATAACCTTAACATTAAATAAGGTTGGTAAGAGACAGCTAAGCTGCCAAGGTATACCACCTATAAAGCGGTAAATTAATAAATAATTAAATTCAGATCGTTTAAATTTTATTTCTAAGTTTTGAAATTTATTTAAGAACTTTTCTCTAATAAGCTGTTTTAAAAAATAATTTCCAAAAATATATAAAAAAGTAGCACCAATACTCAAACCTAAAACAACAACAAATGTACCTATCCATTTTCCAAATATAAAACCACCCATTAAAGCAACTGGAGATCCAAATCCTAAAAAAGGGAAAACCCAAAGAATAGTTAATACTAAAAAAATAATAGAAATTAAAAATAAGTTAGATTTTTTAAGTTCAAAAAAATAAGATTGGTTATCTCTTAGAAAATCATAGGATGTGATTTCTGAAAGACTAAATTTTGAAAAAAAGAAATACAAAAATACACAAATAATTAATAGATAAGATAACCCAATAAATAATTTAATTTTTTTTGTATTTTCCATGATTCTTCTTATTTTAATGCTTAATCTTCTATTTGCTATTTTAATTATTACTAATATAAAGGTGCAAAAATTATAAAAAACTATATCAAATCTAATTATGAAAAGAACTTATCAACCCTCAAATAAAAAAAGAGCTCGAAAACACGGATTTCGTTCAAAAATGAAAACTAAAGGTGGTAAAAAGCTTTTGGCTAGAAGAAGAGCAAGAGGAAGAAAATCACTAACTGTTTCTGTATAGAATAATGAAAAGCAAAATACTTGCTCTTTCAAAAAACGAAGAATTTAAAAATTTACTTAAACAAAAAAAGATTACCAATAAATATGTAAGTATTTTTTTTGGAAAATTACTAAATAAAGATAAAAAAAGACTAAATATCAGTTTTGTAACTAAAAAAAAAATTGGTAATGCGGTAAAGAGAAATAAAATTAAAAGAAGATTAAGAAACATCATGAATGAAGCTGTTAAAAAAATAGAGATAAACTTTGATTATTCATTTCTTGTTATAGCTAAGTCTTCTATGCTAAATAATGAATACAAAATTATAAAAGAAACTCTTTTTCAAGATTTTGCAAAAATAAAATAATGAATATATTTACTTTAATTTTAATTAAATTTATCAAAGCCTATAAATATTTGATAAGTCCATTATTGGGTCATTCTTGTAGATATTTACCAACATGTTCTGAATACAGCATAGATGCTTTAAAGGAATACGGTTTTTTTAAGGGTTTATTAATTAGTATAAAAAGAATTTTATCCTGCCATCCAATAAAATTTTTAGGGGGTGGCGAAGGGTTTGATCCAGTTAAAAAAGAAATGAAGGATAATAAATAATGGAAACTAGAAATATAATTGCTGCCATAAGTTTATCGGCTGCTGTAATTATATTATACTCGCTATTTTTTGCACCACCTCCTGTAAAGAAAGAAAATTTAGCTGAAAAAACTAAGACTGAACAGAATTCAGACGCACCTAGTCTTGATCAAAAAGAAAATGTAACTGAAATTTCACGAGAAGAAGCGTTACAACAAAGTGAAAGAATTCAATTTGAGAACCAAAGTATTGTTGGATCTATTTCATTAAAGGGGGCCGCAATAGACGATCTAACTTTCAAAGAATATAACGTTAGTTTAGAAAGCGATGAAAAAGTAAAATTTCTTGCACCACGAAGCTCTAAAGAAGGCTATATAATAGAAAGTGGTTTTATAACTACTGATAAAAATATCGATATTCCAAATGCAGATTCAATTTGGTCAGTTTCTGGAAATAATAAATTAACTGATCAATCTCCTATAAAACTAAGTTGGACTAATGATCAAGGCATCACTTTTGAAAAAGAAATTGCATTAGATGATAAGTTTTTATTCACAATAAAACAAAGAGTTATAAATTCTACTGATAAAAACTATGACTTCTATTCTTATGGACAAATTATAAGAAATCAAATCCCAGAAGGTTTAACCGATTTTTACATTCTTCATGAAGGCCCTATCGCTACATTGGACGAAGAATTAATTGAGGAAGATTATGACGATATTGAAGAGAAAAAATTCTCAAGAACTGCCCAAAAAGGATGGTTAGGTCTAGGAGATAAATATTACATATCAACTCTAATTCCACCAAGAGAAAAAGAATTTAAAACTACGATGGATTACAAAAACAAGTACAGAATAAACTTTGTTACAACTGAACCATTAGAGTTAACTGGAAACTCTTCTATTGAAGAAAACTTACAAGTAATAGTAGCTGCAAAAAGAGTTGATGTAATTGATGGGTACGCAGAAACATTAAAAATTGATAAATTTGATCTTACGATTGATTGGGGATTCTTATACTTTTTAACACGTCCTTTATTTACTGCCTTAGAATATTTCTTTAAAATATTTGGTAATTATGGATTAGCAATTATTGCTGTTACCGTTTGTATTCGTGTAGCATTTTTTCCACTTGCTAATTTTTCATTTAGAAGCATGGCTAAAATGAAAGCTCTTCAGCCTGAGATGGCAAGACTTAAGGAAGTACACAAAGATGACAAGATGAAATTGCAACAAGCAATGATGGCTCTTTACAAGAAAGAAAAAGTAAATCCCATGTCTGGATGTTTGCCAATTCTAATTCAAATACCCGTATTTTTTGCTTTGTATAAAGTTTTATTTGTAACGATAGAAATGCGTCATATGCCTTTTTATGGTTGGATCCAAGATTTAAGTGCTAAGGATCCTACTTCTATATTTAATTTATTTGGATTGTTTCCATATGATGTACCTTCTTTCCTTGTAATTGGAGCATGGCCAGTTGCTATGGGGGTATCGATGTGGGTACAACAGAAGTTAAATCCAGCTCCAACAGATCCAATGCAAGCAAAAATATTTATGTTCTTCCCTTTATTTTTAACTGTAATTCTTGCGCCATTCCCAAGTGGGCTAGTAATTTATTGGACAGTTAATAACATTTTAACAATGGCTCAGCAGGTTGTAATAATGAAACGTACAACAGTTAAAACTGTAACCTAATTAAAAAATAATAAATGGACCTTGAAAAGATATTACCTAAAGATGGGCCACCAATTAATGAAGTAACTAAATATATTGAAAAATACAAAAATGATTTAATAGTAATTAAATACGGTGGAAACGTTTTAATTGATAGAAACGTATTTAATAATTTTATAACTGATCTTAGTGTTTTAAATAAATTGGGCCTTGCAACTGTGGTAATTCATGGTGGTGGACCTAGAATTAAAAGAGAGCTAGAAAAATCAAATATTCAATCAAAATTTATTAGAGGACTAAGAGTAACTGACAAAAATATAATTGATATTGTTGAATCTGTTTTGATTGATTTTAATAATGACATTGTTAACTCTTTAAAAGACAAAGGCACAGAGGCGATCTCTATTCACACAAAAAATAATAATGTTATAAAAACTATACCAGAAGCTGAAGAGTTAGGATTTGTAGGAATACCAAATGCGATTAATAATGAACAAATATTAAATATAATTAATCAAAATAAAATTCCTATAATTTCTCCATTAGGATTAGGTAAAGAAAACCAAACATTTAATATTAATGGAGATACAGCCGCGATGGCTGTGGCAAAATCTTTAAAATCTAGAAGACTATTGTTAATGACGAATGTTGATGGTGTTTTAGATAAAAATAAGAAATTAATAGAGGAAATTTCTTCATCTGAGGTTCTTGAGATGATTAAAGATGAAACTATCACAGAAGGTATGATACCTAAAATAAACGCATGCTTAGACGCCGTAAATAATGGTGTAACAGCAGTTGGTATAATCAATGGCACAAAGCCACATTCGTGTTTATGGGAAATATTCTCTGACAAGGGCTCTGGGACCTTAATAAGACAATGAAAGAATTAAAGAATATCAAAAACATATTATTTGATTGTGATGGGGTGCTCTATAGTGATCTTGAAGGAGTATTTGGTCAAGTAAGTAAAAAAATGACTCAATATATTTCGAATAAATTAAATGTAGATTTAAAAGAGGCAAAAGAATTGCAAACAAATTATTTTCATAAATATAACACAAGTCTTAATGGTTTAATGATACATCACGATATACCTCCAAGAGAATTTTTAGACTACGTGCATGATATTAATTTAGATTTTTTAGAAAAAGATACTGCTTTAAGGAATGAGCTTGAAAATATTAATCTAAACAAATTTGTGTTTACAAATGGTAGTAAAGAACATGTTAAAAATATTACTACTCACTTAGGAATTGACGATCAATTTGACGGTGTATTTGACATTGTTGATGCTGAGTACAGTCCAAAACCTGAGGCAAAAGCATTTGATCTGATGGTCAAAAAATTTCAAATTGATCCAACTGAGACACTTTACATTGAAGATATCGCAAAAAACTTATCTATTGGAAAAGAAAGAGGAGCAAAAACAGTTTGGTTAATCAATGATGAATACTGGGGGAAAAAAGAGTCTGATGAAGAGTATATTGATTACAAAATTGAAAATCTTTCTTTATTTTTAAAAGAAATAAGGTTATTAAAAAACTCATAAAACTATGAGTATTGAAAAAATTATAAATGAAGCTTGGGAAAATAAAGACCAAATAAATCAAAATTCAGATAAATCTTTAAAGGATGCTGTAAATCAAATTATTGATGATTTAGATAGTGGAAAAGCAAGAGTAGCTGAAAAGATAAATGGTGAATGGGTTACACATCAACATCTAAAAAAAGCTATCATGTTAAGCTTTAGAATGTATCCAATGGAAAATTTAAATGGTCCATACAGTAGCTGGTATGACAAAGCTCATTTGCTTAAAGGAAAAACAGCTGGATGGACAAAAGAAGATCATGAAAAGGCTGGTTTTAGAATGGTACCTAATTCACCAGTAAGAAAAGGATCATTTGTGGGAAAGAATGCGGTTTTAATGCCATGTTATGTAAATATTGGTGCATACATTGATGAAGGAACAATGATGGATACATTTAGTCGTGCAGGAAGTTGTTGTCAGATTGGAAAAAATTGTCATATCTCAGCTGGTACGGGAGTTGGAGGTGTATTAGAACCTGCTCAAGCATTACCAACAATTATTGAAGATAATGTTTTCTTAGGAGCAATGTCCGAGGTAGTAGAAGGTGTAATAGTTGGAGAAGGTTCTGTTCTAAGTATGGGAATGTATATTGGACAATCAACAAAAATTGTTAATAGAAAAACTGGTGAAGTAACTTATGGAAAAATTCCACCTTATTCAGTAGTAGTTCCAGGATCCTTGCCTGATAAAAACAATCCACAAGCACCATCTTTATATTGTGCGGTAATAATTAAACAAGTTGATGAAAAGACGAGATCAAAAACATCAGTTAACGATCTTTTAAGAGATTAAAATGCCAAAAATAAATGAATTACAATTAGCTAAAGAGCTAATTAGGTTTCCATCTGTTACAAAAACTGATGCCGGTGTTATTAAATTTTTAGAAAAAAAATTAAAAAAAATCGGCTTTAAAACTAAAATTCTCGAGTTTAAAGATAAAAACAGTTATCCTGTAAAAAATCTTTACGCAAGACTTGGTACCTCAAGTCCAAATTTTTGTTATGCAGGTCATTTGGATGTAGTACCACCTGGTAATTTAAATGATTGGGTTGTTAATCCATTCAAACCTGCTGTTAAGAAAGGATACTTAATTGGCAGAGGTGCAAATGATATGAAAAGCTCAATAGCTGCATTTGTTACTGCGGTAAGTAATTTTTCTAAAATAAATAAAAAATTCGATGGGTCTATTAGCCTTCTAATTACTGGGGACGAAGAAGGAATTGCAATTAATGGAACAAAAAAAGTTGTTGAGTATTTGAGAAAAAGAAAAGAAAAAATAGATTTTTGTTTGGTTGGAGAACCTACGAATCCAAATAAATTAGGAGAAATGATAAAAATTGGTCGTAGAGGTAGTATGACTGGAAAATTGTCTATCATTGGTATTCAAGGTCATGTCGCTTACCCAAATAGAGCTAACAATCCGTCAACAGCTTTAGTTCGAATACTCAAAGAGTTAAAAGAAATTAAATTTGATAAAGGTACAAAGGATTTTCAACCTACAAATTTGGAAATAACAAAAATTAATATTGATAATTCAGCTGATAATGTAATTCCAGGATTAGCTAGTGCTTCTTTTAATATTAGATTTAATAACAAACATACATCTTACAAATTAAAGAATAAAATAAATAAAATAATTAAACAAATTTGTAATAAAAATAAATCAAAATATAAAATTGAATATAGTGTTTCTGGTGAGGCTTTTTTAACTAAGCCTAACAAAACTACATTTATGATTCAAAATACAATTAAAAAAGTTACTAAAATTAAACCAAAATTATCAACAACTGGTGGCACGTCAGATGCTAGATTTATAAGAAAAATAGCTCCATGTTTAGAATTTGGATTAGTGGGAAAAACTATGCATAAAGTAGGAGAATGTGTGTCCTTATCTGATTTAAAGAGATTAACTTTAATTTATACCAAAATCTTAGATAATTACTTTAAGTGAAAACTGGCTTAATTACATCAGATACATCTCAAAATCATGATACAGGTCCTGGGCATCCAGAACAAATAGCAAGAGTATCAGTCATAGTAGAAAATTTTAAAAAACTTAATAATAAAAATCTTATATGGAAGAAACCATCTAAAGTTTCAGATGATATTCTATTAACCACACATGAAAATAATTATTTAAATTTAGTAAAAAATTCTTTCCCAAAAAAAGGTTTTTCTTCACTTGATGGCGATACAATCATTTCACCTGGAAGCAAAGACGCAACCTTCGATGCAGTTGGATCAATAATTGCTGCAATTGATGGGGTGGAAAAAAAAGAATTTAGAAATGCATTCTGTAGTGTTAGACCTCCTGGACATCATAGTTCACAAAATAAGGCTGCTGGTTTTTGTATTTTAAATTCAGTAAGTATTGGTGCAAATTATTTGTTGAAAAAATATAAATATAAGAAAGTTGCAATAATAGATTTTGATGTACATCATGGTAATGGAACACAGGATATTTTTTATGAAAATGAAAATGTTCTTTTTATATCAACTCACCAATATCCCTACTACCCAGGAACTGGTTCAGAACAAGAAAGAGGTAAATTTAACAATATCTTTAATATACCTTTGCCAGCTGGCATAAGTTCAGAAGAATATTTAAACGTATTTGACCGTGTATTAAAAAAATTAGAAGAGTTTAGACCAGAGTTTATATTGATTAGCGCTGGTTTTGATGCCCATGAAGATGACCCTCTTGCTCAATTTAATCTAAAAACAGAGGATTATTTTACTATTACTAAAAGAGTATTAGAGGCTTCTAAAAAATTTTGTAATGGAAAAGTTGTTTCAATTTTAGAGGGTGGTTACGACCTAAATGCACTTCGAGACAGCACTAAAAGACACGTTGATGCTCTTTTAGAATTTAATTGATAATTCTTTAGAAAACTCTAAATAAAAATCTTCATGAAATTATATAAAATAAAAAGATCTGGAATTGATAATAAAGGAAGAGGACTTTATGCAACTCGTGACATTAAAGAAGGAACCAAAATAATTGACTATGTCGGAAAACTTATAACAAAAAAACAAACACAAGATTCTGATAAATACGATAATGGTAAACCAATATATTTATTCACAATAAATAAAAGATACGATCTAGATGGAGATTTTCCATGGAATACCGCAGGTTTAATTAATCATTCTTGTGATAATAATTGTGATTACGATGGAAAGGGATTGAAAATTTGGGTCAAAGCAATCAAAGATATTAAAAAAGGTGAGGAGTTTACCTGTGATTATGGATTTGGTTATGACGAAAACTACAAACAATTTCCTTGTAAATGTAAATCAAAAAACTGTTGCGGGTATATTGTAAGAGCTGAGTCTAGATGGCGAATAAATAAAAAGTTTGCTATGAGCAATAAACATAAATTAATAAAGAACTCTAAATAAAAATAAACCACTTGGTGGTGCTGGAGGAGCACACAGTGTTCTTTTTTTTGACTTAAATCTCTTTTCAAAAGTTTTCAAATCCCATTTAGTTTCTCCTAAGTATTTTAAACAACCAACCATAGATCTAACCTGATGTTGTAAAAATGATTGAGAACTAAATTGAAATTCAATTTTATTTTTTGATGATTTAATTTTAATTGATTTAATAGTTTTAATTGGACTTTTGGCGTGACAGCTTGAAGATCTAAAAGTTGAATAATCATTAGTTCCTAATAACTTTTTTGCACCCTTTTTCATTAATTCTAAATTTAAAGGCCTACGAACATGCCATGCTCTATTTTTTTCAATTATTGGTTGGCTTATTTGATTAAAAATAAAGTATTTATAAATTCTTTGTTTTGCTGAAAATCTAGCATGAAATTTATTATTTTTTTTTTTAATATTTTTAATTGCAATGTCCTTTAAATTTAAAAAATGATTAATGGATTTTAAAAATTTAATTTTATCGATTATTTTATTTTTGCAATCAAAGTGTGCAGATTGCTCAAATGCATGAACCCCTGCATCGGTTCTTCCTTGACCATGTAAAACAATTTTTTCTTTTAATAATTTTGATAATTTTTCTTGAATTAATCCTTGAATTGTTGGGCCCTTTTTTTGAATTTGCCATCCTCTAAAATTTGTCCCTACATACTCAATAAGTATTTGGTATCTATTCATTATAAAAATAAACCCTTTTTAATTTGTGTTCCTAAAACAAATTCTCCAATACTTTGGGGCTTTTTTCCTTGTCTTTGTATTTCTTTAATTTTTATTGATTTTTTATCTCCACATGAAATTTCTAAATGGTCAGATAAAACCTCACCTGGTTTTCCTTGTGCTTGTCCAATTTCTGCTTTTAATATTTTATATCTCTCACCGTTAAACATGAAATAAGCTCCCGGAACTGGATATAGTCCATTTATTTTACCAATTATAATTTTAGCATCCTCTTTCCAATTAATTTGCCCCTCTATTTTTTGAACTTTTGATGCGTATGTTGCTGATGAGTGATCTTGCTCTATAAAGTTTGCTTTATCCTCATATATATCATCTATATTATCTAAAATTTTCTCTGCAGCCAAACTTGATAGCTTTTCATTAATATCTTCAGCATTTAAATTATTTTCGATATTAATTTTATAAATATTACATACCGGTCCTGTATCTAGTTCCTCCCCTATTTTCATAATACTAATTCCTGTCTCTTTATCTAAATTCATAATTGATCTTTGAATAGGGGCAGCGCCTCTCCACTTTGGAAGAATAGATGCATGTATATTAATAAATCCTTTTTTAGTTAAATTTAAATATGACTTTGGTATAATTTGACCATAAGCAACAACTATTGCCAAATCTGCCTCTAAAGATTTAAAATATTCTAATTCATCTAAATTTTCTTTTAATGAATTTGGTGTTCTAAATTCTATATTTAAAGTCTCAGAAATTAATTGAATTGGTGACTTATTAATTTTTTGACCTCTTTTAGATTTTTGAGGTGGTTGTGTATAAACACAAGAAATAGGATATCCATTTTGATAAAGTGATTTTAAAATTGGAACAGCGAACATGGGAGTACCCATAAAAACTATTTTTTTTAGCATTGATTAAGCTTCTACAGAAGTGGATTTTAATTTTGATAATTTTTTGATTATCATTGACCTTTTTAATTTTGAAAGATAATCAATAAATAGGATTCCCTCTAAATGGTCCATCTCGTGCTGAATACATGTTGCCAGAAGACCATCAGCCTTTAGCAATTTCTTTTCTCCATCGTAATCAAGATATTCTACTTCACACTTACTAGGTCTATCAATTTCTGCAAACTGATTTGGCACAGAAAGACATCCTTCCTCATAAGTTGCTTTTTCAGGATCTTTATTTTTGATAACCGGATTTACGAAATATCTTGGCTCTTTTTTATTCTCATCTTTGCTTATATCCATTACAATAATTCTCTTCGGTACACCAACTTGTATCGCCGCGAGACCAATTCCGTTTGCGTCATACATTGTCTCTAGCATATCATCCATCAATTTTTGTTCTTCTTTACCAATACGATCGACTGGTTTAGAAATTTGTCTAAGTAATTTATTAGGTTCTGTTATTATAGTTCTGATAGCCATAACTTGATTTTATTATAATTTTTATACTTTTAAAGGAAGAACTTTTAGCAATAGTTTATTTCTAATTAAATCAACATTTAATTGATTCAAAGTATTGATAATAAAATAAACTGTATCTTCATCAATATTTTCAATTTCGTCAGGTCCAATTACCTCAATTATTCTTAACAATGCAGCACCGATCTCATTATTATCAATCATTGTTTGAATATCAGCAGGCATTTCTGATTGCTTCACCTCATAAAGACCATCATATTTTTTTGAAATTTCAACTCCATCAGATTTAAGCGCCTCTAGAAAAATTATATCTTTTTTTGATAAAAAATATTTTTTATCTTTTTTAATTTTCTTTAAAAATTTATCTAGGTCCTCTTCAATTTTAGATTTTGCATAGTCCCCATTGAAATAATTTATAAGTTTTGATTGATGTAAAATTTTACTATTATATTTAATCTTTCTATCTGCCGTCTGTTTCTTGTTTAAATTACTTTTATAAAATGTTGTAAAATTTGAGGGCACATCCTCAACATTAATTTCACCTAAAAATTTTTTTAATTCCAAATCAAAGGCATCACCTATTTCATCAGATATAAATAGATCCTTTAATATCTTTATAAATTCTAATTTGATTTTTGGTTCTTCAGTTAAAAGAGTTCTTTGATATAAAAGAGCGCGTCCCTCGATTGAAGATAGGGATTTATATGCCTCTTTTGCATTTAAAAATTGATTAATATTAAATTGGAATTTTTTATAAAATTCGAATAACTCTTCTTCAGAATAATTTTTATCATTAACAGCTTTTTCTATTGTAGAAATTTTTTCTACATCAGTAATCTCTATATCTTGAATTTTAAAAAGTAAATTAGCAGCTGAAAGATATTTCCAAATTATTTTGGGTGTATCTTCACTTGGTTCATAAGAAAACTCAGGGTTAGTTCTATGAGCTAAATGAAAATCTAAAATTGAATTTATTGATATTTCTTTATCTACCTCATCTAAATATCCAAATAAATAATTTATTTTGTTTTCGTAATAACTATCTTCAAAACCTAACTCTTTTTTTAAATCTAAGATTAGTTGTGCTTCTTCATTTTTTCCATAATTGATTAAACAATATAAATTAAATTTTGATAGATATTCATCTTGAATTGGTTCAGAATTTTTAGAAAAAATCTCACATGATTTTTTTACGTTTGATTCTGATAAATAAGTATCTACCAAATATCTTGTTAAATTTGGATGCAAATTTATTATTTGATTTTTAATTAAATATTCTTCTATTAATTCTAAGTTTGCATCTTTTATTAACCAATCAGATTTAAAGCTCATAAATTCTTTCTCAGTAATATTTTGTGTTGGAGAATAAGCGTTGGTTAATAAAGATATGTGCATTATATCAGATGCATCCTCTGAAAGATTAAACTTATTAATATTCTCAAATAAATTTTTTAATTTAGTTCCATCAGAATTTGACCACATATCCATACTCAAACCGTATTCACTAGGATCATAAAGTCCGACAATTTTAATTTCTTTTGATGAAAATTCTTTATCAAGTTTAATAGTATCTGCTTGTTTATTTGTTTGTAGTTCATAAACACTATTCTGAGTAGTGCCACTAGAATTTTCGCTTGAAATATTTGTTTCTGAAATAACTTGATTATCTTTCTTTTCTATATTCCAAATATCAATCGGTTTCTCCTCTGCAAACGCGGGTGTAAAAAAAATAAGACAAACTAATTTAATTAAAAGAAGTTTCTTATTTAACAATTTTAAAATTTTCATTTGGAATAATTTTTTCAATTTCTTTTTTAGGCGCAGGAAAATCAATTGTACTTAGAAAAAAAATAATACCTAAAATAACCCCTAATCCGATTATAGATTTAATCACAAGTCCTATGATACTTGCTTTGCCTGAACTTGTGTTTTTAATGAATTGCATATACTTTTAGATAATTTCAAATTAAGACATATTTATGTTTTTTCAATAAAGAAACTTATGAAATCAAAAGAAAATCTAGTTTTTTTGGGGATGATGGGTTCAGGTAAGAGCTCTATTGGATCTTTAGTAGCTAAAAAATTAAAATTAAATTTTGTCGATATCGATAAAGAAATTGAAAAAAATTTAAATATTACAATAAAAAAAATCTTTGAAGATAAGGGTGAGAATTATTTTAGAAAAATTGAAGAACAAACAACTTTAAAAAAACTTAAATTAAGCTCTACTGTGATTTCACTTGGTGGGGGGGCTTTTACAAATAACAATATTAGAAAAGAAATTTTAAAAAATCATTTATCTTTTTGGCTAAATTGGGATGATAAAATATTGTTAAATAGAATTAAAAACAGCAAAAAAAGACCATTAGCGATTAATGCAACCGATGCTGAATTAATTGATTTAATTAAGAAACGATCTAACATTTATTCTAAAGCTTTATATGAGATAAAGTGTGATAATCTTTCTAAAAGTGAAATAGTAAATGAAATTGTAAAAATTTATGAAACAAACTAGATTAAATATAATAACTAAAACCGAAAAATATCCAATAATTATTGGATCAAATTTAACCTCCAGCATATCAAAAATTTTTAAATCAAATTCAATTGGTTTCGATAAATGTTTGATTGTTGTTGATAAAAATGTTCCAAAAAAATTTGTCTCAAATATTAAAAGGTCTTTTAAAAATAAAAGTATTTTTGTGTTATTTTTTAATGCTAGTGAAAAAAATAAAAATATTAATAGCGTTAATAAAATTCTAGAATTTTTATTAAATAAAAACTTTTCAAGAAATGATGTTTTAATTTCTTTAGGAGGAGGAATTACAGGTGATGTAAGTGGTTTTGCGGCTAGTCTTTTCAAAAGGGGCCTAAAGTTTGCAAATATTCCGACAACTCTTTTAGCTCAAGTTGATTCATCAATAGGAGGAAAAACTGGGGTTAATTCTAAGTATGGTAAAAATTTAATAGGAAGTTTTTATCAACCATCATTAGTTCTCTCAGATATTCAATTTCTTAAATCTTTATCAAAAAGAGAGATAGTTTGTGGATATGGAGAAATATTGAAGCATTCATTAATTGAAAATAAAAAATTTTTTATTTTTTTAAATAAAAATCTTAAAAAGATTTTAAGTCTTTCATCTCCATTTATTGAAAAAGCAATCTATGAAAGTTGTAAAATTAAAAAAAAGATAGTCGAAAAAGATGAAAAAGAAACAGCATTAAGAAAAGTATTAAATTTTGGTCATACATTTGCCCATGCTTATGAGGCAGGCTTAGGTTACAGCCATAAACTAAATCATGGTGAAGCCGTGATACTTGGAATGAAAACGGCACTGAGTTTTAGTTTTAAGGAAAACATGCTTAGTAAAAGTGAATATAATTTAATTATAAATCATATTGATAATTCTGGTCTACCTTCTTCTATAAAAAAATATTTTTCTATCAGTGATTTAAATAAGATTTTATCTTTTATGATCAAAGATAAAAAAAATAATTCTGAAAAAATTAACTTAGTTTTGTTAAAAAAAATTGGTAAGCCAATTTTCAACAAAGAATACAACAAAAAAAAGTTAAATTTATTTTTGAAAAAATTTTTAACTAATTAAAATTTGGATTGAGTGAATAAATTCTTTTAGTTCTTGATCTAAAATCTTATAAATTTTTTTATTACTTTCAATTTTATTCATTTTTTTTAGTTCTTGAGAAACGATAATTAATTTTAAATGATATTTTCCCTCTTGATTTCCTTTATGATTTTTATGAAGAAAAGATTTATCTTCAATATTTATACTTTCAATATTTATTTGATTTAATAATTTATTTTTTACAATTGTAATTAACTCATTTATATCCATATATGATATTATATATCATGAAAAATATTTGTGACTGGAATAATTGTAATGAAATAGGTGAATATAAGGCACCAGTTGAAAAAGATAATAGCAGAAAATTTAGAATGCTTTGCCTTGAGCATGTAAAAGAATTTAATAAAAATTGGAACTATTTTTCAGGAATGAATGATGACCAAGTGATGGATTTTTTAAAATCTGACATGACTTGGCACAAACCCACGCAAAGCTTTAGCTCTTCAGATAATTTTTTCAAAGTGTTATGGAATACAACTTTGAGAGATGAGTTCGATAAAGAAAAAATAAATGGAGATTATGATCATATGCGTCAATTTAAATTCGATCATAAAGATATAAAAGCTTTTGGAATATTGGGAGTTTCTGTGGGTTTAAAGTGGAAGAAAATACAAGATAAATTCAAATTACTTGTGAAAAAATTTCACCCTGATATGAATTCTGGAAATAAAAAATACGAGGAAAAACTTAAACTTATAACATTAGCTTATACTCAATTAAAAAATACCTATAGAGAAAAAATTGACACCAAATCTTAACACAGAACCAGATATTAAAGTTTCACTAAAACAAACTTTTGGAATTGACTCAGAAATGGAAGTTGACGCATTTTCAAAAAAAAATGAATACGTTCCTGAAATTGATAAAAACTATAAGTTCGATAGAGATACTACTTTAGCCATTATTTCAGGATTTGCATTTAATAAGCGAGTTTTAGTTCAAGGTTATCATGGCACTGGAAAATCTACTCACATTGAACAAATAGCTGCAAGATTAAATTGGCCTTGTATCCGTGTAAATTTAGATAGTCATGTAAGTAGAATTGATTTGATTGGAAAAGATGCGATTGTTCTTAAAGATGGTAAACAAGTAACTCAATTTAACGAGGGAATTTTACCATGGTCTATACAAAATCCAGTTGCACTTGTTTTTGATGAATATGATGCTGGTAGACCTGATGTAATGTTTGTAATTCAAAGAGTTTTAGAAGCTGAGGGCAATTTTACATTACTAGATAAAAACAAAGTAATTAAACAAAACAAATTTTTTAGATTATTTGCTACTTCAAATACTGTTGGACTTGGTGATACGACAGGTCTTTATCATGGTACGCAGCAAATTAACCAAGGTCAGATGGATAGATGGAATATTGTTACAACTTTAAACTACCTTAGCCTAGATAGAGAAATGGACATTGTTTTGTCTAAAAATAAAAACTTAAATAACGCAAAGGGAAAAGAGAAGGTTGCTAACATGATAAAAGTAGCATCTTTAACGCGTAAAGGATTTATCGCAGGAGACATTTCAACAGTGATGAGCCCAAGAACAGTGTTACATTGGGCAGAAAATGCAGAGATATTTAAAGACACTGGTTACGCTTTTAGAGTAACTTTTCTTAATAAATGTGATGATATTGAAAAAAATACTATCGCAGAATATTATCAAAGATGTTTTGGTGAAGAATTGCCAGAATCTTTGATTAATATTCAAATCTAATGAGCACTAAAGAAAATAATTTAAAAGAAAAATTCATAATTGCTTTAACTTCTACAGCAAAAGTAATTGCTGATGATTTTGATGTAAAAAAAACAAATTCTGAAGAAAAAAAAATAAAAGAATTTAATTTTCTAGAGATTGATAATTTAACTAGTCCAGCTGATTTTATAAGATTACGCGCAGAAACAGATTCTTCTGCTTTGAAAAAAAAATTTTGTAACGAAACAATTTACAAAAAAAACCTTCCCTCAAATACATCTTCTAGATCTCTTTATAATATCGCTGAAAAAATACGTTATGAGACTCTAGGAGGAAAAATGTTAAAAGGAATTGAGAAAAATTTTCAAGAAAATTATCATCAAATAATAAATCGTAAACGCAAAGATCAATTAAAAACTAAAGAGGATGTATCTGTATCAGAAGCATTCGAGTTATATATGCTTAAGAATTTTCATAAAATTAAGCTAAATCCTCTAACAACAAAAATGCTTAATTTTTGGGAAAAAGACTTTGAGGACGCTATAGAAAAACATAAAGAATTTTTACTTAAAAATCTTGAAGATCAAAACATTTATAGTTCAAAGTTTTCAGAAATATTGGAAGAAATGGACATTTTTCAAAGTGAAGATGAGGATGAAAGAAAAGAAGAAAATCAAGATCAAGGACAAGATAATCCATCAAATGAAGATGAAAATAATGACAAAGAAGATAATAAAGACGAAAAAGATGAAAATGTATCTGAGGCTTCACTAGATGCTGATTTTAGTGTTGACGAATTTAACTTTGACGAACAGTTATCAGACACAGAGTCAGATGAACAAAGTTCAGAACAAGTAGCTCAAAAAAAAATAGATAATATCAATTTAGATTATAAAATTTTTACAACTCAGTTTGATGAAGTTGTAAAGGCTGAAAATCTAGAAAATGCAGATGAAGCAACAAAACTAAGAAAAAATTTAGATCAACAATTAATCGGCTTTCAAGATATTATAACAAAGCTTGCTAATAAACTTCAAAGACAATTACTTGCAAAACAAAATAGAGCATGGGAATTTGATTTAGAGGAGGGATTATTAGACAGTTCAAAACTTCCAAGAATTATTATGGATCCATATAATTCTTTGTCATTCAAAAAAGAAAAAGATTTAGATTTTAAAGATACAGTAGTGACTCTACTGATAGATAATTCTGGATCTATGAGAGGAAGACCAATCACTATTGCGGCTATTTGTGCAGATATCTTATCCAGAACACTAGAAAGGTGCTCTGTTAAAGTCGAAATTTTAGGTTTCACAACTAAAAATTGGAAGGGTGGACAGAGTAGAGAATTGTGGACAAAAAATTCTAAACCTAAAACACCAGGAAGATTAAACGACCTAAGACATATAATTTACAAAGGAGCAGATACGCATTGGAGACAAGCAAAAAATAATTTAGGGCTAATGCTAAAAGAAGGATTGCTCAAAGAGAACATTGATGGAGAAGCAATATCATGGGCATACAATAGAATTAAAAAAAGAAAAGAGGAACGAAAAATTTTGATGGTAATTTCTGATGGAGCGCCCGTTGATGACTCAACTCTCTCTGTAAATTCAGGTGATTTTTTGGAAAAACATTTAAAAAAGATTGTGAAGTTTATTGAAAATAAATCAGATATTGAAGTTTTGGCTATAGGAATTGGTCACGATGTTTCAAGATATTATGATAAGGCAATAAAAATTACTGACGTGAATGAATTGGGAGATGTTATGATATCCCAATTAAGCTCATTATTTGAAACAAAAAAATATCACTAAATATTAAATAATTCTCTATTCTTCCATTTAATATTAACTTCAGCACCGTTACGTGTTTTAGAATTTCTACAATCTACTGATGCAAAATTTTTCTCTAATAAAGTTTTTCCAATAAACAACCCAAGACCTAAGCCTTCCTTTGACCTATCTTTAGAATAATTTGATTTTAAATATGGTTCTCCAATTTTTGATATAATATCTCTAGGATAACCATCACCATCATCTTCAACTGTAATTTCGGTCATTTCACTATCACTTTTTAAATTAATAAAAATTGTATTTTTGGCGAATTTGTTAGCATTACCGATAAAATTTCTTAATCCATAAACAATTTCTATGGATTTACTTATTTTTTTTGGATTTGAGTCCTGATCAAAATTAAAGACGAAATCTTTTTTACTAATTTCTTTAAATGATGAAATTATTTCATGTAAATAATTTCTAATATTAATATCTTTGTCAATAAATTCATCTTCCTCCACAGGGTTTAAAGTCAAACGTTTTAAAATTTCGTTACACCGATCAACTTGACTATTCAATAATTCTATATCCTTCTCTATATCCTTGTTACCCTTGAATTGTTTTATTAAATCATGCGCAATTATTGTTATTGTTGAAAGCGGAGTGCCTAAAGAATGTGCTGCAGCAGCAGCTTGGCCACCTAAAGATAGAAGCTCATGTTCTTTGGCCATTACTTCTTCCATTTTTCCTAATGCTTCTTTTCTTAATCTAGATTGTGTTCCAAAAGTCATTGCAAAATAATTTAAAAAAACTAAAGCAATAATTAAAGAAGCTGGTATAGAATAGTAAAAATAGTGATTATTGTGAAAATCACTATTTAGATTAATTGGTAAATCTTCATAATTAAAAGTTAAAAATAAAATTATAAATATCGTTAAAGTTACCAATAAAGTATTAGTTCTAAAGCTTAAATTTGAAGAAGAAAAAACACTTGGTATTAATATAAAAATTACAAATGGATTTGTTATACCCCCTGATAAATAAAGAAGAACACCTAGTTGTAAAATATCTATAAGTAAGAATAAAAACGCTGATCTATCTGAAAGTTGTGTTTTTTTATAAACAAAAATTAAATATAGATTACTTAATATACCCAAAAATATAACTACATTTGAAGTAACAAAATCAAAACTTGAATTTAAATAAAAATATACAAAATATACTGCAATTAATTGTCCTAAAATTCCTATCCATCTTAGCGCTATATAGGTTGATTTTTTAAAGGAATGATATTTTGAAGTTTCAAAGAACTTCATAGTTAAATATCAAGATTTCTAACATTTATAGCATTAGAAACTATAAAGTCTTTTCTTAACGCTACATCATTACCCATCAAAGTATGAATTAAACTTTGATCTTTTTTTAAATCTTTAGAGTATTGTACTTGGAGTAAATTTCTCGTTTCTGGATCTAACGTAGTACTCCATAACTCTTCGGGATTCATTTCCCCTAAACCTTTAAATCTTTGAATATTCATTTTTGATTTTTCTAATTCAATTGCTTTAAAATATTCTTTTGAGCCTTTTTTTATTTTTTTTAATTCTTTATTGTTGTTTACGATGTAATCTTCTAGCTCCTTATCATCCTTAATATAAATTCCTTTAGAACCTTTGTTTATTTTAAATAATGGTGGTTGTGCTAAATAAACATGACCATTTTCAATTAACTTATTAAATGGTTTGTTATTAAAAAAAGTTAAAAGAAGGGCTCGAATATGAGAACCATCAACATCGGCATCAGTCATAATAATTATTTTTCCATATCTTAAATCTTTTAAGTCAATCTCATGCGCTTTTGGATCTAGACCTAGTGCATTAATTAAAGTAACTATCTCGTTAGAAGAAATCATTTTGGAAAGCGCCTTAGTTCTTTGATCAGAACCGTTTCCGTTACCATTTTTCTTGATATTCAAATCTTCCACATACGTATTAAGTATTTTACCTCTAAGCGGTAAAACTGCTTGATTTGCTCTATTTCTGCCTTGCTTTGCAGAACCACCAGCTGAATCACCTTCAACGATAAACAATTCTGTTCCTTCTTGTTTACCAATTTGGCAATCAGCTAATTTTCCCGGTAGACCACTTAATTCAAGAGCCCCTTTTCTTCTTACATTTTCTCTTGCTTTTCTTGCAACATCTCTAGCCATTGCTGCTTGAATAACTTTGGCTAAAACAATCTTTGCAATTGATGGATTTTGATCAAACCAAATAGATAGTTTTTCATTTACCAATGTTTCAACTATCATCCTCACTTCTGATGAAACAAGCTTATCTTTTGTCTGAGATGAAAATTTTGGATCAGGAATTTTTGTCGAAAGCACACATGTAAGTCCTTCTTTAATATCATCACCTGATATTGCTAATTTATTTTTCTTAAGTAAATTATTTTCATTAGCATATTTATTTATTACTCTAGTTAATGCGCTTCTGAAGCCTAGCAAATGGGTTCCACCATCTTTTTGATAGATATTATTTGTATAAGGAAAAATATCTTCTGTATAGCCAGCATTCCATTTCAGAGAACACTCTAATTCAATATTATTTTTTTTACCTTCAATATAAATTGGTTTCCTGAATAAATTATTTCCGTTTTTATTTTGTAGCTTTTCTCTTTTTTCATCTAAAAAATCTACAAATTCAATTACACCTCCATCAAACTTAAACTGCGAAATTTTTTCTTTCTTTTGGCTAGAGTCATTAAAAATTATTTTAATTCCTTTATTTAAAAATGCTAATTCTCTCATTCTTTTTATAAGAATATTTGCACTAAACTTTGTTGAGGAAAAAATTTCTTTAGAAGGTAAAAAAGTTATTTTAGTACCAGTATCTTTTACTTTACCTACCACCTTTAATGGGGCTTTCGCTTCCCCATTTCTAAATTCTATATAATGTTTTTTTCCATCTCTATATATTTCTAGCTGTAATTTTTCAGATAATGCGTTAACAACTGAAACTCCTACACCATGTAATCCACCTGATACTTTGTAAGAATCATGATCAAACTTACCACCAGCATGTAATTGAGTCATAATTACTTCTGCGGCCGATTTTTTTTCTCCTTTGTGAATATCTACTGGAATACCTCTACCATCGTCATTTACTGTTACTGTACCATCTAGATTGATTTTTACATTTATATTCTTACAATATCCAGCTAGAGCCTCATCAATTGAATTATCAACAACTTCGTAAACCATGTGATGTAATCCTGTTCCATCATCAGTATCACCAATATACATTCCTGGTCTTTTTCTTACTGCTTCAAGACCCTTTAAAACTTTGATGGAATCTGCCTGATATGTATTTTTGTTCGTCATATTTATAAATATTGGAAAGATTAATTATAACATTTTTTGATGATTTATGGTGAATAATAAAAAAATTAACTATAAATTCTTCTTAAATAAACCGCATAAAATCTAATTAAATTAAACTTTTTATGTTAGAAGAATACTGATTAAATTTTGAGTCCAAAAAAATAATAAATTTAAGAATTATGTTATCAAAAATTGCAAAACTACCAATATTAAAAAGATTAATTCCGAGTTTGGCAATACGTATTCTTAAAATAATTGGAAAAAATAGAAAATATTATTCAATTAGAGGTATTGATATGTATCTTGATTTTTTAGATCCTATAGATCGTGAAATAATATTATTTAATGAATTTGAAAAGCTAGAAATTGAATTTTTACTCAGTGAAATAAAAAGAAAACAATTAAATTACTTTTTAGATGTAGGTGCTAACTGTGGGTATTATTCATTAAAAATTGCAGAAAAATTTTCGAATATAAATATTTTTTCATTTGAACCTAATCCTGAGGCGTATTTTAAATTTTCAAAATCACTTTTAAAAAATTTTAAATTATCGAAAAATATTAAATTAGAAAATTTCGGTTTATCTAATGAAAATAAAAAATTAAAAATGCAATCAATGATTAAATTTGGCTATGCACAAACTGGTGGATCTACTGTTATTAAAAATAATATAAAAGAAAACCATCATGAATTTTATGCAAATTTTAAAATTGGTGATGAAATCTTAAATTTAAGAAAAAAAAATCTTGCAATTAAAATTGATGTAGAAGGTCATGAGTTAAATGTTTTAAATGGGTTAAAAAAAACTCTTGATTCAAATAAATGTATTTTACAGATAGAAATCTTTAAGAATAATTTTGAAAATGTTGACAATTTCTTAAGTTCTTTAGGTTACAATTATATTAAAATAATCCATGAAAGATCAAATTACTTTTATAGTAATTTTGATATAAATTAATTTTTGGCGGAGAGAATGGGATTCGAACCCATGAAAGAATTTCTTCTTTACACGCTTTCCAAGCGTGCGCCTTCAACCACTCGGCCACCTCTCCAACTATTTTTCTTTTGAAATTTTAAGAACACCAATAAACGCCTCTTGAGGAATTTCCACTCTACCAAACTGTTTTGATCTAGCTTTACCTTTTTTTTGTTTTTCTAAAAGTTTTCTTTTTCTATCCGTTGCTCCCCCACCATGAATTTTAGTCAATACATCTTTTTTAAAACCCTTAATTGTTTCTCTTGCAATAATTTTACCTCCGATTGCAGCCTGAACCGGGATCATAAAGTTATGTCGTGGTATTAAATTTTTTAATTTTTCACAAACTTCTCTTCCAGTTTTCTGAGCAAAATCTTTATGTATCATCATTGCTAGAGCATCTACAGGCTCACTATTTACTAAAATACCTAATTTAACTAAATCTCCCTCTCTATGTTCAATAATTTCATAATCATAACTTGCATACCCGCTAGTCATTGATTTTAATCGATCGTTAAAGTCAAAAACAACCTCATTTAGAGGTAGTTCATAATTTACAACTGCTCTATTTCCTGAATAACTTAAATTTGTTTGGATGCCTCTTTTATCCTGGCACATTTTAATAATAGACCCCAAATATTCATCTGGCGTAATAACTGTTGCCTTAATCCAAGGCTCTTCTATATACTTTATTAAAGTTGGATCAGGTAAACTTGATGGATTTTGTAAATCAATTTCATTACCATTATTAAGATGGACTTTGTAGACAACGCCTGGTGTTGTGGTTAATAAATTAACATCAAATTCTCTTTCTAATCTTTCTGTCACAATTTCCAAATGTAGCAAACCTAGAAAACCACATCTAAATCCTAAGCCCAATGCAGATGATGACTCAGGTTCAAATGAAAAACTTGCATCATTTAATTGTAATTTAGCTAACCCATCTTTAAGTTTTTGAAACTCAGAACTATCCACGGGAAATAATCCACAGAACACCACTGGTTTACTCGGTTTAAATCCGGGCAATGCCTCTTTTAATGGTTTTGAAGCATCACAAATTGTATCTCCAACTTTTGTTTCGGATAAAACCTTAATTCCTGTAGTAATAAATCCAATTTCTCCTGTTTTTAATTCATTTATATCTTCTGGTTTTGGAGTAAAAACCCCAACTTTTTCAACAATATATTCTTGATTAGTAGACATCATTTTTATTTTCATGTGTTTTGAAAGTTTACCATCTATTACTCTCACTAATATCACTACACCTAGATATGTGTCATACCAACTATCAACCAATAAACATTTTAGGTCAGCTACACTTTCTCCTTTTGGCGCTGGTAAAGTTGTAATTATTTGCTCTAAAATATCCTCTATTCCTTCTCCTGTTTTACCAGAACATGGAATCGCATTTTCAGTATCAATTCCTATAACGTCTTCGATCTGTTTCTTTGTTCTATCTAAATCTGAAGCAGGTAAGTCAACTTTGTTTAAGACAGGTACTATCTCATGGTTGATATCTAAAGCTTGATAAACATTCGCTAAAGTTTGGGCCTCTACTCCTTGAGTGCTATCTACGATTAAAATTGAACCTTCACACGCATATAAAGATCTACTTACTTCATAACTGAAATCTACATGACCTGGAGTGTCAATAATATTTAAAATGTAATTTTCCCCATTTTTAGATTTATAATTTAATTTTACTGTTTGAGCTTTAATTGTGATACCTCTTTCACGTTCAATATCCATAGAGTCTAATACTTGAGCTTTCATCTCCCTTTCAGTTAATCCACCGCAACTATGAATAATTCTATCAGCAATAGTCGATTTTCCATGATCTATATGTGCAATGATTGCAAAATTTCTTATATTATTAATTGAACTCATTAATTATTTTAAGAACGAATTTTAGCACCAGTTTTATTTTCAACTGTTTCTATTATCAAATTATTTATTTTTTCTAAATCATTATCCGTTAAAGTTTTTTCTAAAGACTGAATCGTTGCACTGATAGCGATTGATTTTTGATTTTGAGGAATATTATCTCCCTCATAAACATCAAATACTTTAATATTTGAAATTAAATTTTTATCAATATTTGATATTACATTTACTAAATCTTGAACATTTATCTTTTTATCAACAATAAATGCATAATCTCTCTCAGATTTTTGGAAGTCAGATACAGAATATTTAGGTTTCTGATCTTTTAAAGATTTTTTTGGTAATTTTAAATTATCTAAAAATATTTCAAATCCTACCAAAGACTCTGATTTAATATCTAATGTTTTGATAATGTTTGGATGAATTTCGCCAAAATAAGCTACCAAATTGTCCTTTCCCTTGTTTAAAAATATTCTACCTGATTTTCCTGGATGATAATAATTAGGGCTATTATCATCAATGAAGAATTTTTCTGATTCATAGCCAGCCTCAACTAAAGTCTGTATAACATCTCTTTTAATATCGAAAACATCTACATTTCTTTCTTTTTCAACCCAAGATAGTCTAGATTTTTTTCCAGCTGACAAGCCACAAACAACAATATTCTGTTCACCGGGTTGTGAACCATAAAATATTGGACCTATTTCAAATATTGATAAATCTTTAATTCCTCTATCTAAATTTTTGCTGATATACATTGCTAAATTTGAAAAAATAGAATTTCTTAATACTCCTAGTTCTGAGCTAATTGGATTTACAATTTTTATTTCTTTATTCGCCTCTTTAAAGTGATCATTATATTTTGCATCAGTAAAAGACCAAGTAATAGCTTCTAGATATCCTTTGGATGCTACTGCTCTTTGAAGGAAATGAAACAATTTTTGAGTTTGATTTAAAGTATTTTTTGATCTTTCTTTAATAGGATTTTCTATTTTTATTTTTTTATACCCACTAATTCTTACTAATTCCTCAACTATATCAATTTCTTGGACAATATCAGGTCTCCAAGATGGCACTGATAATTTCAAGAATTTTTTTTCTTTTTTTAATTTAAAGCCAAGCTTGGCTAAAATATTTATCATTTCTTTAATTGAAATTTTAAAACCAGTAACTTTTTCAAACATTCGTGGTTCAAATTTAATAATTTTATTTTTATAGGTCTCAATTTTTTGAATATCTATTTTGCTAATTTCACCACCACAAATTTCCTTAATTAATAAGGCGGCTTTATTTAATCCATCTTCTATGGACAACTGATCAATACCTCTTTCGAATCTAAATTTAGCATCTGTATCGATATTCAATTTTTTAGAAGTTTTTCTAATTGATCTTGGATCAAAATAAGCCGACTCTAATAAAACATTTTTTGTATCTAGCTCTGTACCAGATCTTGTTCCACCAATAATTCCTCCTAGCCCTAAGACACCTTTGTTATCACTTATTACACACATTCCATCATCTAGTTTATAATTTTTATTATCTAGAGCAGTAAATTCTTCTCCTGATTTTGAATTTCTAACGATTATTCCCTTATCAATTTTATCAGCATCGTATGCGTGCAAAGGACGATTTATATCAATCATAACATAATTTGTTATATCTACTATTGCAGATATTGGTTTTAGACCTATAGAAATTAATTTATCTTTTAACCATTGAGGACTTTCTGTATTTTTAACGTTAGTTATCAAACAGCTACCAAAGGATAAACAGCCTTGATTTTTTTCTTTTGTTATTTTTACTTTTAAGGTCTGTTTTTTCTTAGATTTAATTTTTTTATCTTTTTCTGGTTTTAAATTTCCAAAACCTGCGGCTGATAAATCCCTCGCTATCCCCCGAACACCAAGACAGTCTGGTCTATTTGGTGTAATTGATAAATCGATAAGATTAGAACTTGGTTTAGAAAAGTAACTTTTTCCAATATTTTTTGCGTATTTGGATGACGATAACTCAGTAATCCCATCGCTTTCATTTGATAAATTTAATTCAGATTCCGAACATAGCATTCCATAAGATGTAACATCTCTTATTTTAGCAACAACAAGCTTAGTTTTGTTTTTTGGGATTATTGCTCCTGGTGGTGCATATACTGTAAGAAGGCCCTCTCTAGCATTTGGAGCACCACAAACAACTTTTTTGATTTCTTTATTACCAACATCAACATCACAAACTTTAAGTCTGTCTGCATTAGGATGTTTTTCTGTTTTTATAATTTTTGCTACCTTAAATAAATCTAATCCCTCAGATAAGTTTTCTATACTCTCAACCTCAAGACCTATATCTGTTAGTTTCTGAAGAAGTTTATCTTCTTTAGCACTTATTTTTAAATGATCTTTTAACCAATCATATGTAATCTTCATCTGCTTAAACCTCTATAATTTGAAGGAACGTCAAGTGGATCAAAACCAAAATGATTAAGCCATCTGTAGTCACAATCAAAAAACGCTCTTAAATCATTAATACCGTATTTAAGCATTGCTAATCGGTCTATACCTATGCCAAAGGCATATCCTTGATATTTAGTAGGATCTACTTTTACATTTTTTAAAACATTGGGATGCACCATGCCACAGCCTAAAATTTCAAGCCACTTATCTCCTTCTCCAATAATTATTTTGCCATCTTTTATTTCATAACCAATATCTACTTCTGCAGACGGTTCTGTGAATGGAAAATGACTCGGTCTAAATCTCATTTTAATTTTTTTGACTTCAAAAAATTCTTTAATGAAATAGTTCAAGCATCCTTTCAAATGCCCCATATTAATATTTGTGTCAATATGTAAACCTTCTACCTGATGAAACATTGGTGCGTGTGTTTGATCACTATCAGATCTATAAGTTCTGCCAGGAGCAATGATCTTAAATGGGGGTTTGTCTTTTAGCATAGTTCTGATTTGAACTGGTGAAGTATGAGTTCTTAACAAAACCTCTTTGTTTTCATCTAAGTAAAATGTATCATGCATATCTCTTGCTGGATGATTGTCAGGTGTGTTTAAAGCTGTAAAGTTGTTATATTCATTTTCAACGTCAGGGCCTTCCTCAACGCTAAATCCTATTTCGGAGAAAATAGATGAAATTTCATCAATAGTTTGTGATACTGGATGAACTTTTCCCCTAACGAATGGTCTTTCAGGTAAAGTTATATCAACTTTTTCCTTTTCTAATTTTTCGTTTATTTTTTTTCCTTCAATCTTGCTAATTTTAGAAGTTATCAAATTCTGAAGTTCGTCTTTAGCTTGATTTAAATCTGATGCAAATTTTTTTCTATCAGTCTCTGGAATTGAACCTATTGTTTTAAATTTTGACGAAATTAAACCATTTTTACCAAAGAGCTCGGTTTTGATTTCATTTATTTGATCAATACTTAAATCATTTCCTAGCTTTGATATAAACTGTTCTCTAATATTTTTTATCTCTGACATATTAGTAGATTATTTCCTTAAGAAATAAAAACAATAGCGAAGATTAATTTAAAGCTGATTGAGCTTTTTGTACAATTGTTTTGAAAGCTTCTGGGCTATCGTAAGCAATTTCAGCAAGAATTTTTCTATCTATTGCAATACCACATTTATTTAATCCATTGATAAATTTTGAATAAGTTAAGCCTTCAGCTCTAACTCCAGCATTGATTCTCTGTATCCACAATGATTTAAAATCTCTTTTTTTGTTTCTTCTGTCCCTGTAAGCGTATTGCATGGATTTCTCCATAGCTTGCTTAGCAACTCTAATGGTATTTTTTCTTCTGCCCCATTGACCCTTTACAGCTTTTAAAACTTTTTTATGTTTAGCTTTACTAGTTACACCTCTTTTAACTCTTGCCATTATTAACCTCTTAAACTGTAGGGCATGTATGACTTAACAATTTTTCCATCTTGTTTAGACAATGTTGTAGTACCTCTAAGTTTTCTTATTTGTGAATTCGTTCTTTTGATCATGCCATGTCTTTTACCAGCTTGAGCAGAAATAACTTTACCCTTAGCAGATATTTTAAATCTTTTTTTTGCTGAGCTTTTTGTTTTTAGTTTTGGCATAATTCTGCGGACTTATACAAAGAAAGATATAATTTTACAACCTCTATTAAGGCTTATAAAGGCTGAATAACCATGATCATTTGCTTTCCATCAAACTTGGGATGCAATTCTACCTTACCGATATCCTTCATATCTTCTTTAATTTTGCCCATTAGTTCATTTCCTAGATGGGAATGCTGAAGCTCTCGACCTTTAAATCTTATAGTGAATTTGACCTTATCTCCTTTAGCTATAAATTTTTTAGCATTTTTGACTTTAAACTCATAGTCATGGGTTTCCGTAACAGGTCTCATTTTAATTTCTTTTAAAGAAACAATTTTTTGTTTTTTCTTTGCAAGATTTGCTTTCTTCTGAGCATCATACTTATATTTACCCATATCCATTATTTTACATACTGGAGGATTTGCATTTGGTGCTATTTCAATTAAATCTAAACCTTGATTTTTTGCCATAGAAATAGCTTCATTGGTATTCATCACTCCAAGATTTTCTCCATCACTTGCTATAACTTGCACATCAGGAGAAGAAATTCTATTGTTAGATCTTGGACCTTTATCCTTAGTTCTTCTTTGAAAATAATTTTGTTTGAAATCTGCCACTTAGTTTGATGATGCTTTATTTAAAGCGGAGAATGTTTTTAAGAATTTATCTATATCCATATTTTCTTGTTTATTAGAGTCTAATCTTCTAATCGTTACTGAATTGGAGTCAACTTCTTTTTTACCACAAATTAACAAAAGCGGTATTTTTTCTAAAGAATGATCTCTTATTTTATAATTTAAATTATTATTTTTTAAGTCTACTGCAGAACTAATACCTGCATTTTTAATTTTTTTAGATACTTCAACTGCGTAATCATTAAATTCCTCTGAGATAGGTATAACCATTGTCTGCAAAGGAGACAGCCAGAAAGGAAACTTACCTGCATAGTTTTCAATTAGAATTCCAACAAATCTTTCTAAAGAACCAAATAACGCTCTATGTAACATAACAGGAACCTTTTTAGTTCCATCTTTATCAACATATGATGCATCTAATCTTCCAGGTAAGTTTAAATCAACTTGTAAGGTTCCACATTGCCAATCTCTACCGATTGCATCTCTTAAAACAAACTCAATTTTTGGACCATAAAATGCTCCCTCACCCTTATTAATACTATATTCTAACTTTGAGGCTTTAATTGCTTCAAGCAAAGAAGCCTCCGCTTTATCCCAAATTTTATCATCCCCAACTCTTACTTCTGGTCTATCTGCATATTTAAGAATTACTTTTTCAAATCCTAAATCTTTATAAATATCTAGAATTAAATTAGTTACTTCTAAACATTCACTAGTAATTTGATCTTCAGAACAAAATATATGAGCATCATCTTGAGTAAAAGCTCTAACCCTTAATAATCCATGTAAAGCTCCAGAAGGTTCATACCGATGTACTTTTCCAAATTCTGCAATACGCAAAGGAAGATCTCTATAACTTTTTAAACCTTGATTAAAAACCTGAATATGCCCAGGACAATTCATAGGTTTAATTGCAAATACTTTTTCATCTGGTGTTTCTGAGGTGTACATATTTTCCCCATATTTTTCCCAATGCCCAGATTTTTCCCATAATTGTCTATCTAATATTTCTGGTGTATTAACTTCTTTATAACCAGCAGCATCCTGTCGACTTCTCATATAATTAATTAATTTTTGAAATAATGCCCATCCTTTTTCATGCCAAAATACTGAGCCAGGACTCTCCTCCCTGAAATGAAATAAATCCATTTCTTTACCTAATTTTCTATGATCTCTTTTTTCAGCTTCTTCAATTCTTTTTAAATAGTTATCTAAATCTTTTTGAGTAGCCCATCCCGTTCCATAAATTCTTTGTAACATTTCATTATTAGAGTCTCCTCTCCAATATGCGCCTGATACTTTTGTAAGTTTAAAATATTTTCCTATTTTACCTGTAGAGGATAGATGTGGGCCTCTACATAAATCATGCCATTCTCCGTGAAAATAAATTGATACATCTTCGTTTTCCGGTATTGCTTCAATCAGCTCAGCTTTATAAATTTCTCCTTTTTTTTTAAAATGGCTAATTGCTGTGTTTCTATCCCAAACTTCTCTTTTTGTTATTTCATTCCTATCAACAATCTCTTTCATTTTATTTTCAATTTTAACAAGATCATCTTCTGTGAATGGTTCTTTTCTAGCAAAGTCATAATAAAATCCATTTTCAATCACGGGTCCAATTGTAACTTGTGTGCCAGGAAATAATTCTTGAACAGCCATAGCTAAAATATGAGCTGTGTCATGCCTTATAGTTTCCAAGCCCTCAGGATTTTTTGAGGTAAAAATTTTTACAGAACAATCATTTTCAATTAGAAAATCAAGATCTTTAAGCTCACCATCAACGCTTATGACCATGGCTTGTTTGGCTAATGATTTACTAATTTTTTCAGCTACTTCTAGTCCAGTAACTTTATTTGGAAAATCAATATTGTTTCCATCAGGTAATGTAATTATCGGCATTTAATTTAATAATCTTTTATACTCTGAATAAGTAGAAAAGCACATTTTTTCAACATTAAATTTTTGGACTATATTTTTTCTTCCCTGAATACCGATTGATTTTAATAGTGTTTCATCTAAATAAAGAAGTTTTAAAATTTTTTTACTTAAAGACTTTGCGTCCCCTGCCTCATATAAGAAACCAGTTTTTTCATCAATTATTGTTTCATTTGAACCCCCAATATTGCTAGCAATAATTGGTCTTTCCATTGATTGTGCCTCGACTGCTACACGACCAAAAGCCTCTGGCTCGATAGATGCTGAAACTACTATGTCTGAAACTTTATAAGCTAATGCCATATCTTTGCAGTGATCTATAAATCTCACTTGATTTGTTAATCTGTATTGCTCTAAAAGTCTAATCAACTTTTTCTTATATAAATCTCTTCCTTGGTCACTTCCAAGGATAACTGCATAAAATGCTTCATAACCCAATTCTATATTAACTAAATTAACTGCTTCAATAAAAATTTCTTGTCCTTTCCAAGACGTTAATCTGCCAGGCAAAAGAATAATTTTTTTATCTTTTTCTATATCCCATTTTGTTAATAATTTTTTTTCATCTGACTCAATTTTTGTTGTTGGATCAAAATAATCAACATTAATTCCTCTAAAAATAACTAACAATTTTTTTTTATCATTTAGATATTTAGAATAATTTTGTTTTATATGTGAAAATATAAAATTAGAGCCTGCAATTATTAGATCAGATCTTATCATAACAGAATTATAAAGTTTTTTTAGATTATTTTTAAAATTGTATGTCCCATGAAATGTTGTAACAAATTTTCTACCAGTTAGTTTTGTTGCGAGTAAACAAGACCAAGCTGGAGCTCTGCTTCTTGCATGAACTATTGAGATATTATTTATCAAAATTATACCAATTAAAATTAAAGCATTTATCAAAATTAATAATGGGTTTTTGCTATGTACCGGCAATCTAAATACTTTTACTTTTTTTTTATCAACAAATTTAAGTAATTCACCCCCACTTGTTACAATAAATGATTTACAATTATTTTCTGGTAAATAGTGTGCGATATCATAACAGCCTGTTTCAGCGCCCCCATACCCTAATTTTGGAATAACCTGCAACACTTTTAAATCAGATGTCATTTGATATGATTATATATTAATAGTTATAACTAATAAACGATTATGGCAAAATTCAAATACCACAAGATATCAAATTCAAAGAAAATTAGATATATTCTTAAAGTTTATAGAGATAGTCAATTTGTAGTTTTTTTACATGGTTTCATGTCAGACCTTGAAGGTAAAAAACCAAATGAATTTTTAAAGTTTGCAAAAAAAAATAAAATAAGTTTTTTGGCACTGGAATACTCTGGTCATGGGAAATCTTCTGGAAAATTTGTAAATGGAAACATTTCAAAATGGAGTAAAGAGACATCAATTTTAATAAGAAAATACGTTAAAAAAAAAGAATTTGTGTTAATTGGTTCAAGTATGGGTGCATGGATTTCACTAAATCAATTCAAAATTTTCAAAAAACAGATTAAAGGATTTTTAGGAATAGGAGCTGCTCCCGAATTTTTAGAAAATTTAATGTGGAGAAAATTTACCAAAAAAATGAAAAAGGAAACAATTCGTAAGGGTATTTATCAATTAAAACATGGAAATTATGAATATCCAATTACTCTACAACTAATAAAAGATGGAAGAAAAAACAAAGTCTTAAACAAGAAATTTAATTCAAATATTAAAGTAACAATGGTACATGGTGAAAAAGATGAGGCGGTTCCTGTCTCATATTCAAGAAAAGTTTTAAAATTATTTCCAAAAGCTAAAAAAAAATTAAATATTATAAAAAAAGGTGATCACAGTTTATCAAATAAAAAATGGCTTAATATAATTTTAAAAGAACTTAAATTATTAATTTAGCTAACTTTTTTTATATCTTTTTTTAAAGTAATTGGATTTTTTAATTTTTCTAACATTTCTTTAGGACACACTTGAACAAAATTATTTACTTCATCATCAAAGTTTTCAATTATTTTTTTTGATAATTTAGATTTAGTTTCTTTAAAGTGCTCACTGACTAAATTTTTTAGATATTCTTTCCAATAATCTGTCTCTACATTTTGCCAAACTACTGACTCTGAATTTACTTTCTTTTCGAATTGTTGAGTTTTGTCATATATAAAGGCCATTCCACCCGTCATACCAGCTGCAAAATTATCACCAACATCTCCTAAAATTACTACAGTTCCACCAGTCATATATTCACATCCATTAGAATCGCATCCTTCAATTACTGTAATTGCACCAGAATTTCTAACAGAAAATCTTTCGCCAGCTTGGCCAGCAGCAAAAAGTTTTCCTGAAGTAGCTCCATAAAGAACAGTATTTCCTAAAATTGTATTCTCATTTGAAACCAAATTACTCTCTTCAGGTAATTTTATTGAAATTGTGGCTCCTGACAAACCTTTACCAACATAATCATTAGCATCCCCCTTTAATACAAGCTTTAAACCTTTTGAAGAGAACGCACCAAATGATTGACCCGCTGATCCTTTGAAATTTAAGACTAAAAAGTTTTCATCAAGTTTTTCATAACCATATTTTTTATATAAATGATGAGAAATTCTTGTGCCTACAGCCCTGTGAGTATTTTTTATTTGATATTCTTTTTCAATTTTTTCAGAATTATCTAAAGCTTTTTCAATTTCTGGCCAGATTTCTTGGTCAAGAGTATCTGGTACACTATTTATTTCTTGATCCTCGCAATACCTTGGATTGCTTCCAGTGTCAGCTTGAACAAATAAAGGATTTAAATCTAGATCGTCTAAATTTGGAGAACCCTTACTAATTTGTTTAAGCAAATCTGTCCTACCAATCACTTCATTTAATGATTTAAAACCTAAATTTGCTAATATTTCTCTTACTTCAGTGGCTATAAATGTGAAAAGATTAACTACTTTTTCCGGAGTTCCGGTAAATTTTTCTCTGAGCTTTTCATCTTGTGTACAAACTCCTACTGGACATGTATTAGAATGACACTGCCTTACCATTATACATCCCATTGCAACTAATGCCGTAGTAGCAACACCATATTCTTCAGCGCCCATCATTGCTGCTATCACCACATCTCGTCCAGTTTTAATTCCACCGTCTGTTCTTAATGTAACTTTATGTCTAAGATTATTTAAAGTTAATACTTGGTTTGCTTCCGTTAAACCCATTTCCCATGGTATTCCTACATACTTAACACTTGTTTGAGGCGTTGCTCCTGTTCCGCCATTATGTCCAGAAATTAATATTATATCTGCTTTTGCTTTAGCTACACCAGCAGCAATGGTTCCTACACCGGACGAGGCAACTAATTTAACTCCTATTCTAGCTTTAGGATTTATCTGTTTCAAATCATAAATTAATTGTGCAAGATCCTCAATTGAGTAAATGTCATGATGTGGTGGTGGTGATATTAAAGTTACTCCAGGAGTCGAATGTCTAAGTTTAGCAATCTCTTCTGTTACTTTAAATCCTGGTAATTGTCCCCCCTCACCGGGCTTAGCACCCTGCGCAATTTTAATTTCTATCTCATTACAATTATTAAGATAATTAACTGTAACCCCGAATCTCGCAGAAGCTATTTGTTTAACTCTTGAGTTTGCACTATCACCATTATCTAAAACTTTAAATCTTCTTGAATCTTCACCACCCTCTCCACTACATGAAGCGCCTTTAATTCTATTCATTCCAGTTGCTAGAGTTTCATGTGCCTCTTTCGATAAAGCTCCGTGAGACATACTCCCACTTCCAAATCTTTTTAAAATATTTTCTATTGGTTCAACCTCAGAAATATCTATTGGCCCACTTAATTTTTTTTCTCTAAAATCAATTAAGTCTCTAAGATTAATAGGTGGCAAACTATATATACCGTTTGCATATCTTTTATAAGCATCATAAGAATTTGATCCAACAGCGCTTTGAAGTAAATGAATTAATTTTCCCTGATATTGATGTGTTTCACCATTTTTACGATATCTGTATATACCACCTATCGGCAAAATAGTTTCAGAACTTTCAAATGCCTCTTTATGAATTTCTCTAATTTTTTTTTCTATACCCGTAAGTCCAATACCAGAAATTTTAGAGACAACTCCTGGAAAATAATCTGCCACAATTGTTCTACTTAAACCTACAGTTTCAAAGTTACATCCACCTCTATATGAACTTAGAACTGAAATACCCATCTTAGACATAATTTTTAATAGACCTGCGTTTACTGATTTTATGTATCTCTCCACACATTCATCAAAGCTAAATTGACCAAATAATTTCTTTTCATAACGTTGAAATAAACTATCAAATGCTAAATAAGGATTTACAGTAGTTGCTCCAACTCCTATTAAGGTTGCAAAGGAGTGTGTATCTAAAGCCTCTCCAGATTGAACATTGATTGATACATATCCTCTTAGTTTTTTTTCAATAAGGAATGAGTTAATTGATCCAACTGCTAAAAGCATTGGTATTGGAAGTTTTGAGTTAGAAAGCTCTTTATCACTTAAAATCAATTGAGTGACTCCTTGCCTTACTGCAATTTCAGCTTCTTTTTGAATCTTTTTAATTGAACCAAATAAAGTTTCTTCCTCGGAAAAAGTACAATCAATTATAGATGAATTATTGCCAAAAAAATTTATAAATTTTTCAAACTGAGAATTTGATAATATTGGACTATTTAAAACATAAATATTTTGCTTTGTTAAATTATCAAAATTTAAAATATTTCCAAGATTTCCAAATCTTGTTTTAAGGCTCATAACCTTGTTTTCCCTTAAAGAATCTATTGGTGGGTTTGTTACTTGGCTAAAATTCTGTCTAAAAAAATGGTATAACGGTCTATACCTATCTGACAAAACAGCTAATGGAGTATCGTCCCCCATAGATCCAGTTGCTTCTTTAGCATCTTCTGCCATAGGATGTAGTATGAGCTCAAGGTCTTCTAAGCTTATTCCAAAAGTATATTGTCTTCTTCTTAAATCATCTCCCAAAAAAGAATTTTTTTCATCTGAAATAGTTAACTTATCATCTAGGTCGATAATTTGTGAATTAAAGTGTTTATATTCTTTAGCTAAATAATCTTTAATTTGCTTGTTTGTAAATACTTTTCCTTTTTCTATTCTAACTCCAATTATTTCCCCAGGACCCAATCTGCCCTTTGACAAAATTCTTTTTTCATTTAATTCAATCATTCCTGTTTCAGATCCTGCAAATAATAATTTATCTTTTGTAATTGCGTATCTTAAAGGTCTTAATCCATTTCTATCATTTGCAGCTATAACCCACTCATTATCAGTTCCAGCAATAGCTGCCGGTCCATCCCATGGCTCCATAGTGCTATTTAAAAAATTAAATAATTGTTGGTGATCTTTTGGTAGAGTTTTATTTTTTTTAGACCATGCATCTGGAACTAACATAAGCTTGGCCAAAGGAGCGGGCTGACCTGATATATTTAATAATTCAAAAACATTGTCTAGTGCGGCAGAGTCTGATGCTCCCTGTTGTATAACAGGTTTTAAGTTTTCAACATCGTCAAAAAGGGGACTGTTCATCTCTTGTTCATGAACTTTCATCCAATTTTTATTTCCTCTATAGGTATTAATTTCTCCATTATGCGCTATAGCTCTAAAAGGTTGAGCTAAATTCCAGCTAGGTGCTGTGTTTGTTGAAAATCTTTGATGAAAAATAGCAAACCTTGAAACAAATCTCACATCTTTTAGATCAAGGTAGAAATCTGAGATAGCTTCAGCTAAAAACATTCCCTTATAAATTATAGACTTAGAACTCAATGAACAAATATAAAAATTGTTTAAAGATTTTTTAAAAGCTTCATTTTCTATCTTTCTTCTAGTTTCATAAATTTTTCTTTCTAAATCTTTATTTGTTAATTCTGGATTATAAGGTTTAAACAATACTTGGATAATTTCAGGCATTGTTTGGAATGCCTTTTCTCCTAAAACTTTTGGATTAACTGGTACTTGTCTCCAACCATAAATACTAAAATCATTTTTTGTTAATTCACTTTCAACAATAGTTTTGCAACTTTCTTGTGCTGCGTAATCATTCCGAGGCAGAAATATCATGCCCACACATATTTCAGAATTGTCATGTATGTGTCCTGTCACTTCTATCTTTTCAATGAAAAAATCTTTTGGTATTTCAAGATGAATTCCAGCTCCATCACCAGTTTTCCCATCGGCATCTACAGCGCCTCTATGCCAAACAGCTTTTAACGCTTCAATACCATACTCTACAACTTTACGAGATTTTTTACCTTCAGTTGATGCAATTATACCAACACCACAAGCATCATGTTCCATGTCTTCTGAATAAACATTATTTTCTTTTAAAAGGTGAAGGTTCTTTTTATAATTTTCCATTAAGCCACTCTTTTTTCCACTTTAGATTTACTCTCTAGATAAGTTTTAATTGAAGCTGCAGCATCTCTTCCATCTTTTATCGCCCAAACAACTAATGAAGCTCCTCTAACTATATCACCAGCAGCAAATACCCCTTTTATATTTGTTTCCATAGTATCAAAATCTGTTTTGATAGTTCCCCACTTTGTTACTTGTAATTCACTACTATCAAATAAATTTGGTAAATCTTCAGGATCAAAACCTAGTGCTTTGATAACCATATCTGCTTTTGTTTCGTAACTTGAGCCTTCTTGTACCTGTGGCTTTCTTCTTCCTGTCTCGTCTGGATCACCTAATTTAATTTGATCTACAATTATTTTTTCTATTTTATTTGTACCTTTAAATTCTTTAGGACTTGATAACCAAACAAACTCAACACCTTCTTCTTCTGCATTTGCAACTTCTCTAGCAGATCCTGGCATATTTTCTTTATCTCTTCTATACAAACATTTAACAGATTTTGCCTTCTGTCTTATAGAAGTTCTTACACAATCCATTGCTGTGTCACCTCCACCGATTACAACAATGTCTTTACCTTCTGCATTTAAAATTCCTTTATCAAACAACTCTACATCATCTCCTAGACCTTTCTTATTAGATGCTGTTAAAAAATCCATTGCAGGAAAAATATTATCAAGATCATTTCCAGGTAAGTTTACTTCTCTTGCTTTATAAACTCCTGTTGCAATTAAAATTGCATCGTGTTTTTTTCTCAATTGTTCTAGGCTTGCGTCCTTACCAACTTCAAAATTTTGAACAAATTCAATTCCTCCATCCTTTAAGAGTTTTGTTCTTCGCTCTACAACTTCTTTTTCTAATTTAAAATTTGGAATTCCATAAATTAATAATCCACCAGCTCTATCATATCTATCGTAGACAGTGATTTTATACCCATTTTTTCTTAATTGTTCCGCAGCAGCTAATCCAGCAGGACCTGCTCCTATAATTCCTACGCTTTGTTTTTTTTCATTTATTACTTTAATTGGTTTTACCCAGCCCTGAGCCCAAGCATTATCTGAAATATATTTTTCTACTGATCCAATAGTTACTGTTCCATGACCAGACTGTTCAATAACACAATTTCCCTCGCACAATCTATCTTGAGGGCAAATTCGGCCACACACTTCTGGCATATTGTTTGTGCTTTGGGATAATTCATACGCTTCTTTTAATCTTCCTTCAGCTGTCAATTTAAGCCAATCTGGAATATTGTTACTTAAAGGACAATGAACTTGACAAAAAGGTACTCCACATTGTGAACACCTGCTTGACTGTTCTTTGGCTTTTTCATTAATATACTCGTCATAAATTTCGTTAAAATCTTGCTTTCTTTTATCAACTTCTCTTTTAGGTGGAGTTTGTTGACCTATTTTAACAAATTTGAGCATTTTATCTTGCATAATATTATTTAATTTTTGGCAAAATATACGTTGATTTCTACATATAAAGCATAAAATAGGTCATATATACTGACCTTAATATTTGAATTATTACCACCAATAAACAAGTTTTTAATTATTGCATAGCTATTATGCTTAAATCGAATTGTTTTAAATAAATACTTTATAAGTTACGAAGAAATAATGTTTCAAAATATTATAGAAGTTTTAATTCTCTCTGTAATTCAAGGAGTATCTGAATTTCTACCTATAAGCTCTTCTGCTCATTTGATTTTGGTTTCTACTTTATATGAATTTAAGTCCAGTTCTCTTTTAATTGATATAAGCCTTCATTTAGGATCTCTTATGGCAATAATTTATTTTTTTAGAGATGAACTATTTGATGCTAGAAAAAATAAAAGACTTTTAAATTTAATTATACTTGGATCTATTCCTTTAATAATTGTTGGCTTTATACTTTATACCACAGGTTTAATTTATCAAATAAGAAACATTGAAATTATTGCATGGACCACATTAATATTTGCAATTGTTTTGTATATCTCAGACAAAAGTCGATTTGATAAAAAAATTTATTCAAATTTAAACTTTCAGTCAATTATATTTATAGGTATTTTCCAAATTTTATCTCTTGTACCAGGTGTGAGTAGGGCAGGGATTACTATAACAGCTGCAAGAATTTTAAAATTTAATAGAGTAGACTCAAGCAAGATATCTTTTTTACTTTCGATCCCAGCATTAGCCGGTGCTAGTGTCTTAAGCTTAAAAGATGTTTTTGAACAATCAATTGAGTTTAACTACTTAGTAGTTTTTGCAATTATATTTTCTTTTATTTTTTCTTTCTTAACAGTTAAATTCTTTTTAATTTATATAAATAAATTTTCAATGAATGCCTTTGTAATTTATAGAATTATAATTGCCTTAATTTTATTTAGTTTAATTTATTAGGTGTATTTTTTTTTATTAAAGGTAGTAATTGAGATAAGAGAACCCCACATAAAATAAAAAAGCATCCAAGTAAATTATTTATATCTAGAATTTGATTTAAAATAAACCAAGCCGCTATAGTAGCAAATACACCCTCTAGTGAAAAAATTATAGCTGCAGGTGCTGGTGTTATATTTTGTTGAGCATAAATTTGTAATACAAATGCAAATCCACCGGATAATATTCCAGCATATAAAATTGAATAAATTTCCAATAATATATTATTTAAAATAAACTCTTCGTAAATAATCCCAACTATAAACGATAAAATAGCTACAATTAGGGTCTGCACTGCTCCTATAGTAAGCGGAAGGTTATATTTAGTTATAATGATTCCAGTAAAAATTATATGAGTACTCCAAAATAAAGCTCCAAGAACAACTAAAGTATCTCCTAATCTTACTGTTGCATCATAAAAATTTGTCAATAAATATCCTCCAATTAAACAAAGAACCACAGAAGGCCATACACTCCAATGCATTGTTTTTTTACCAAACAAAAAAATGATAATCGGCACCATGGGCACATAAAAAATTGTAAAAAAGGCAGCATTTGCAACATCTGTATAAAGCAAAGCGACTTGTTGAAGCGCTGAGCCTAAAAATAAAGATACTCCTATTAATAATGAATAAATTATGAAAGTATTTTTATCTAGTTTGAATTCTGATTTAAAATTTTTTAATTCAAATAAAATCATAAGTGGAGTTATGGCTAAAAAACCAACAAAAAACCTTACAGCATTAAATGTAAAAGGACCAATATTGTCCATTCCTGTATCTTGAGCGATAAAAGTTGTCCCCCAAATAAAAGTACACAATAAAGCACTGAATAAGGAGATGGATTTAGACATTTTTAATTAAACAGCTAGTTTATAAGCAAAATTTTTACCTAAGTTTTCTTTTAAATCATTGTTAAACCTAGAGGCTTCAGCTCCATCAATAATTCTATGATCATAAGATAAAGAAATTGGTAGCATAGTTCTAGTTTGAAACTTCCCATTAATAAAAATTTGTTTTTTTTCAGATCTACCTACTCCTAATATAGCTACTTCAGGATAATTAATAATAGGAGTAAAAAACGAACCTCCTATTCCACCTAAACTCGTAATCGTCATTGAACCACCAAATAATTCTTTTTTATCAATTTTTAAATTTCTACAAAGTTCGCTTACTTCTTTTAATTCTTTGCTTATCAAAGAAATTTTTTTGTTATTTGCATTCCTTATTTTTGGAACCATTAATCCATTTGGTGTATCAACCGCTATCCCAATATGGTAATATTTTTTTAAGGTCATTTTTCCAGTCTCGATTTCGTCAATAGAGGAATTAAAACTAGGAAATTTCTTTAGAGATGCGACTAAAGCTTTTATTATAAATGCTAAAGGTGTAATTTTAATTTTTTCTCCAGTATACATATTTGTTAAAGAACTTCTAAAACTTTCCATCTCTGTTATATCGGCTTCATCATGATTTGTAACATGAGGAATTGTTGTCCATGAATTTATAAGATATTTTGATGATAATTTTTTAACTCTTGGTATATCTTTAATTTCTATTTCACCAAAATCAGAATGTTCGAATTCATTTTTAATTTTGTCTGGTTTACTGTCTTTTGCTACAAAATCGTTTTTTGAATTAAAAGAGACAAATTTTTTAATATCATCTTCAACAACTCTGCCATCTCTCTGACTTCCAACTACTTGGTTAATATTTACACCTAGTTCTCTAGCAAATTTTCTGGCTTTTGGACTTGAAGATACAATGTCTGAAATATTATTCTTAGAAAAAGTATTTTGTTGGATTTCAGGTTTAGCAACCTCAATTTTTTTTAAATCTTTTTTAATTTCTGGTTTTTCTTTAACCCCTTCCTTTTTAACTTCTAAGGCACTTTCTACTGTTAAAATTATGTCGCCCTCGGAAACTTTATCTCCTACCTTTATTTTTAAATTTTTAATTTTACCCTCTAAATTTGACGGTATTTCTACGCTAGATTTATCACTTTCGATTGTTATTAGAGGATCATTTTTTTTAATTAATTGACCTTCAGTAACTAATACTTCAATAACCTCAACATCTTTAAAATCTCCAATATTAGGTACTTTAATCTGGGTTTCTGACATTATAATTTTGTTGGCATTGGTTTGTTAGTATCAATATTATACTTCTTCATTGCATCCTTTGCATGTTTGGAAGTAATAAGCTGTTCTTTTGCTAAAATACTTAAACCATAAGCAACCAAATGTTCTTTATCTACCTCAAAAAATTTTCTTAAATTTTTTCTTGTATCACTTCTTCCAAAACCATCTGCTCCTAATGAATAAAAGCTTTTATTAGTATAAGGTCTAATTTGATCTGAATTCATTCTCATATAATCAGAAGCAGCCATTATTGGGCCCTCGGTTTTGCCTAAGCATTGCTCAACATAAGATTTTCTAGGATTTTTGTCGGGATTCAAAAGATTATATCTTTCTACTTCCATTCCATCTTTTCTTAATTCATTAAAACTTGTTACACTCCATATCTCACTATCAATTTGATAATCATTTTGCAAAATCTCTGCTGCTGAAATCATTTCTCTTAAGATTGTACCTGATCCTAAAAGTTGAATTTTAGTTTTTTTGTATTTACTAAATTCTTTTATTTTATACATACCCTTTAAAATACCTTCTTCACAATTCTTATCTTTAGGTATTTCTGGGTGTGAATAATTTTCATTCATTGTTGTAATATAATAAAAAACATTCTCATTTTTCTCGTGCATTCTTCTTAAGCCTTCTCGAAAAATTACAGCCAATTCGTAATGGAATGTAGGATCGTAACTAACACAATTTGGAATAGTCGACGCAATTAAATGACTATGCCCATCCTGGTGTTGTAAGCCTTCTCCAGCTAGTGTTGTTCTACCAGCTGTTGCACCCACTAAAAACCCTCTCGCCTGACTATCTCCAGCCGCCCAAGCTAGATCTCCTACTCTTTGAAATCCAAACATTGAATAAAAAATATAAATAGGGATCATTTCTATATCATGATTAGTATATGCAGTTGCAGCAGCAATCCATGAAGACATTGCACCAGCTTCATTGATCCCTTCCTCTAAAACTTGACCACTTTTATCTTCTCTATAAGAGCTTAATTGAGCCGCATCCTCAGGTTCATATTTTTGTCCTTCATGAGCATAAATTCCTATTTTTTGAAAAAAACCTTCCATGCCAAACGTTCTTGCTTCATCAGGAATAATAGGAACAAGTCTAGGAGATATATTTTTATCCCTTAATAAATTTGTCAACATTCTTACTAAGGCCATAGTGGTAGACATTTCTTTTTCACCAGTTGATACTTTCATGAAATCGAAAATATCTTTTGAGGGTGCTTTGATTGGTTTAGCGAAAGTCGAACGTTCAGGTAAGTATCCACCTAATTTAATTCTTTTTTCTTTTAAGTATTTTATTTCTGGAGATTTTTCGTCAGGCCTAAAGTATTCAATATTTCTCACCTGTTTATCTGTTAAGGGAACATCAAATCGATCTCTATAGTACAACAAGTCATCAACATCTAATTTTTTAGTTTGATGAGTAGTATTTACACTTTCTCCTGATTTTCCCATTCCGTAACCTTTAATAGTTTTTGCAATTATCACTGTTGGGCTTCCTTGATGTTTAGTCGCTTTATCATATGCAGCAAAAACTTTGTGAGGATCGTGACCACCTCTATTAAGTCTCCAAATATCTGTATCTGACATGCTTGAAACTAATTCTAGTGCTTCAGGAGATTTCCCAAAAAACTTTTCTCTTACATAAGCACCGTCTCTTGCTTTCATTGCTTGGTACTCACCATCTACAGTTTCATTCATAATTTTTACTAAATGACCAGTTTTATCATTTGAAATTAATGAATCCCAATATGATCCCCAAATAACTTTTATTACATTCCACCCAGCTCCTCTAAAACTTCCTTCAAGTTCTTGAATAATTTTTCCATTACCTCTAACTGGACCATCCAATCTTTGAAGATTGCAGTTAACTACAAAAATTAAATTATCTAAATTTTCTCTTGCAGCCAGCCCAATTGCTCCCATTGACTCTGGCTCATCCATTTCTCCATCACCTAAAAAAGCCCATACTTTTCTTCCTTCATCTTTAATCAAACCTCTATTGATTAAATATTTCATGTATCTAGCTTGATATATAGCAAGCATAGGACCTAACCCCATAGATACTGTGGGGAACTGCCAAAATTTTGGCATTAACCAAGGGTGTGGATATGAGGATAAACCTCCAGGCTTTACCTCTTGTCTAAAACTATCTAATTGTTTCTCATTTAATCTGCCCTCTAAGAATGCCCTTGCATACATTCCTGGAGCACTATGTCCTTGGAAATATATTAAATCTCCACCAAATTTATTATTTTTTGCTCTCCAAAAATGGTTCATACCAACATCATATAATGTTGCAGCAGATGCAAAAGTACCGATGTGTCCACCAAGCTCAGGATATTTTTTATTTGCTCGAACTACCATTGCTGCTGCATTCCATCTAATTAAAGATCTAATTCTTCTTTCAATATTTTGGTCGCCACTAGACTTTACTTCAGCCTCAGGAGGTATTGTATTAATGTATGGAGTATTTTGAGTATAAGGAATATTCGCACCTTCACGATAAGCTTTGTTAATTAGTTCTTTAATTAAAAAATGAGCTCTTTGATTTCCATCTTTCGAAATAACTGCAGATAAAGATTCCAACCAATCTTGGGTTTCAAGTGGATCAATATCAGTACCATTAACTACTTGAATTGTGGATTGTTCTTTCTCAATTATAGGTTCTGATATAATTTTTTTTTCCTCTTTTTTTTCAGCTATTGCTTCTTCAGCTTGTTTGATTATATTTTCTGTATCTTTAGGAATGGTGCTTTCTGATGATGTTTTTGATGATGGTTTAAGATTAAGCAACAAATCTCCTTTAGAAACTTTATCACCAACTTTAACTGCTAAACTATCTACTGTACCAGCCACTGTAGAAGGAATTTCAACGCTTGATTTATCACTTTCAATTGTGACTAATGGATCATTTATTTTAATTTGATCACCAGGTTTTATAAGTATCTCTATAACCTCAACATTTTCAAAGTCACCAATGTCAGGAACAAGTAATTTTTCGCTCATTTTTAAAAAGGGTTTATATACCCAAATAAAAGTATATTTAATGTTATTTTAGCACATTAATTAGACTTTTTGTGCAAAGCTGTATTTTTATTTAACAAAATTTGTTAATAAAATCAAAAAATGCAGTAACTTTAGTATATTTAGAAAAGCAATTTGAGGACCGCTGGCCAAATTGGATAAGGCGCTCGGCTACGAACCGGGAGATTCCAGATTCGAGTTCTGGGCGGTCCACCAAAAAGGAAATAAAAATGTTTGATTGGCTTTTAAAAGCATCTTTACAAAAATCTGTAATTTATTTTTTTGTAATTATTTTAATTATTTTGTTAATTTTAACTTTTGTACTATAAAAAATTATGAGCAAAGAATTTGAGCAAATAAGTATTAAACCTGGTTTTATGAAACACAATGGAGGGGTTTTATTTAGAACTATTTCAGAGAACGAGTACGAATTTAAATCTATAATTAATGAAAATCATTTAAATGCTGCTGGAATAACACATGGCGGCTATTTATCTGCATTAATAGATGCAGGAGCGGGAACAGCTGCACATAGAGCTGCAGATAATGCGCCCTGTGTAACTATCTCTTTAGATATAAAATTTATAGGTGCTTCAAAAGTTGGAGATGAAATTATTGGACATACAAAAATTTTAAAAAAAACAAATACTCTTGTCTTTTTATTTTGTGAGCTAAAGTGTAATAGTAAAATAATTACTTCTGCATCTGGAGTATGGAAAATTATTAAAATAAAGCCTTCTAATTTAGGACCTGGTGGATAATTTTACTCTTTTCTTTTAAAGTTTAAGTAACCAAATACTACTAATAATAATATTGCAATAGGATAAACAATATTTTTTGATGGTCTATCTGAATTTTCAATTTTAAATTCACTTATATAGTCTCCCATTTCAAAACCACTTTTTTTTGCTTCTCCATTCCATTTCAAATTATCAACTATAATTTTATCATCTTGTTTTAATAATGTAATTCCATAGTCCTCTAGAGTAAATTTATCCTCAAAAGTATTTTTGGATATCACAAATAACTTATATCTTTCTCCATATAAACTTGGTCTTGTTATTTTAATTTGAATTTCTTTTGTTGGTTCCAATTTTATTAAATTAATTTTAGTAATATCCTCATAATTATATTTTGGATAAAATTTATTTAAAATAAAGTCAGGTGATAACAAAGAAACAGAAATAACTAAAAAAATTATTATTTCATACCATTTAAGTTTATTAATAAACCAGCCTTGAGTAGCTGAAGTAAAAACTAAAATCCCAATTAAAGAAGTTATAATTACAATCAATCCATGCCAAATATTTTGAATACCAATAAGTAAAAGTTCATGGTTAAATAAAAATACAATAGGTAAAATTCCTGTTCTCAAACTATACCAAAAAGCTTGAACCCCAGTTTTTAAAGGATCACCACCAGATATTCCTGCAGCTGCATAAGAAGCAAGCCCTACAGGTGGTGTCACATCAGCCATTAAACCAAAATAGAAGACAAATAAATGGACTGCAATTAAAGGAAAAATAAACCCTGAAGCATTTCCAACATCTACTAAAACAGTTGCCATTAAAGATGCAACAACAACATAATTCGCAGTTGTTGGTAAACCCATTCCTAAAAGTAAACATAGAATGATTGTTAAAAATAATAAAATAGTAACATTATCCTTAGCTATAGATTCTATCACTATTATTAAATTAGTACTTAAACCAGTAGATCCAACTGCTCCAACTATAATGCCTGCAGTTGCTATTGCTATACCAACAGCAACCATATTAAGAGCACCTTTTTCAAAACCAACTATTGTTTGATTAAACCATTCTTTAAGAGCATCTTTTTTAATTTCGTTTTTTATTAACAAATTTATTAAATTTACTAAAACTAAAGTAATTGTTGCATAAAAAATTGAATAAGAGGCAGTAAATCTTAAGTAAACCAAAGTATAAATTAAAACAAAAATTGGTATTAAAAAATGTATCCCAGATAAAAAGGTTTTTTTTAAATGAGGAACGTCTGCATCATCCATTCCCTTAAGATTTAATTTTAAAGCTTCTAAATGTGAAATATAGAATAGTGCTATATAAGAAATAATAGCTGGTAAGAAAGCATGTTTAACTATTTCGAAGTAAGTTACGCCAATAAAACTTGCCATTACAAATGCTGCCGCCCCCATGACAGGTGGCATGAGCTGACCATTGACCGATGAGGAAACTTCAATAGCACCAGCTTTTTCTTTTGAAAAACCAGTTTTTTTCATAATGGGAATTGTAAATGTTCCAGTAGTAACTGTGTTTGCAATTGAAGATCCTGAAATTAATCCAGTCATACCTGAACCTAAAATTGCTGCCTTTGCCGGTCCTCCTCGCATTTTTCCAACCATAGCAAATGCAAGATCTAAAAAATATTTTCCACCGCCAGCTGTTTCAAGCAAAGCGCCAAATAAAACAAATAGGAAAATAAAGTCTACAGATACTCCAATCGGAATTCCAAAAATTGCTTCTTGATCCAGCCACTGAAAGCCTACAAGTCTATTTAAAGATAAACCACCATGCGATATTATTTCAGGAGCATATCTTCCAAAGTATGAAAACAATAAAAAACAACTAGCAATAATTACCAAAGGTAAACCAATTGCTCTTCTAGTGGCTTCTAAAAGAATTAAAATTCCACACCCTCCTAAAATCAACTCTAATGGAAAATTAAATGTATCTGAGATTTTAAGATTTAGAAGAACACCACCTCTCTCAACCAACTGATCATAAAAAAAATAAATATAAAGACACGATATTGCTCCCATGAAGCTGATTAAAACATCAAAATATGAAATTTTCTTACCCTTTGATATTGGGTAAATTAAAAAAGCTAAAGTTAAAGCAAAACCTAAATGAATTGCTCTTGCTGGTAATCCCTTAAACATTCCAAAATTTAACATAAATGGAAATGGTGAAGCGTACCAAAGTTGAAATAATGACCAAATAATTGCTATTGCTGAAACAATTTTCAAATGAAAACCAGTAATATTTCTGGTTGGTGATAAGTCTTCGCTTATTTTGTTTTTAATTTTACTGCTGATTGAGTCGCTCATTAAAATTATTCATACCATAAAAAAAAGGCCCGGTAAAAATTACCAGGCCTTTTTAATTAATAAAAATTGGATTACATTAATCCAGCTTCTTTATAGTATTTTATTGCTCCTGGATGTAATGGAGCAGATAAACCATCTTTAATCATGTTTTTCTTTTCCAAGAAACCAAATGCTGGATGTTGTTTTTTGAAATCATCAAAATTTTCCATTACAGCTTTTGTAACTAAATAAACAAGCTCTTCAGAAACATCTGCAGAAGTAACAACAGTAGCTTTTACGCCAAAAGTTGTAGCATCTTTTTTCTGACCTGTATAAGTTCCTTTAGGTATTACTGCCTGTGCATAATAGTCAGCACCATCAATTAAACCTTGAACTTCAGAACCTGTTAAATTGATTGGAGACGCTTTAGCTGCACAAGTTGCTGCTTGTTCCATGGCACCATTTGGAAATCCAACAGAATAACCAAATGCATCTATTTTTCCATCACATAGAGCTTTAACTTGTTCAGAAGAAGTAAGTTCAGTTGTTGATTTAAAGAAACTATTATCAACACCCATTGCTTTCATCAGTTCTTCCATAGTTCCTCTTTGACCTGAACCAGGATTACCGATGTTTACTACTTTTCCTTTTAATCCAGCAAAATCTTTAATTTTTGCTTTTTTTCTAGCCCAAATTTGAAAAGGCTCATTGTGAACTGAAAACACTGCTCTTAAATTGCTAAATTGTTTTCCTTCCCATTTACTAGATCCATTAACAGCATGATACTGCCAGTCTGATTGTGCTACACCAAATTGGAATTCTCCAGCTGCTATCTGACCAATGTTATAGTTAGATCCACCAGTTGATGGAGCAGTACATCTATAAGCTTTAGCTGTACCTTTTTTTCTACCATGTTCAGCACTAATTGCTGATTTGTGAAGCATTTTACATATAGCGTTTCCTGTTTGGAAATATACTCCTGTAGGTCCGCCTGTTCCTATCGTAAAGAACTCTGCTGATTTAGCAACAGTTGTCAAAGACAATGATGCAAATAAAATCAGTAAAGCACTTGATAGAGATGTGATTATTTTTTTCATTATTTACCCCTCTATTTATATGTCGTTATTTTTATAAATTTATTCTAACAAAAAATAATCATAGGTGTATAGAGTGATTTTATAGGTTTTCTGACCAATTTTTTAGTTTATTAACACCTTCCACCACATTTGGTGCAAACTTGTTTATTAAATTTTCATCAATTTTTTTAGTTTCATCGATATTATCCATAAACTCTTGTCCATCAAAATCTGTAAAGCTTAACCTTGCTAACATTTTATCTGGATTAAATCCAAAATCAGAACCTGGTAATAAAGCAACTCCAGTATTATTTAATATATCGCTACACATGTCTGATGAGGTTTTAAATTTGTTATTTAAAAATTCAGGCATCAAATAAAATCCTCCATGAGGTTCATTAATTAATACCTTGTTTGATTTTAAATTTGAAAAAACATATTTACCAACTGCACTCAAAATATTTATTGATTTTTGAATATAATTTGAATGATCATTTTCATAAGCTTTGATTGCTGCATATTGAATAGGTGCACTCACAGCAGAAAAGGTTTCACTAGCTAATACGTTGATCATATTTTTTATATCATTTAATTCATCTGGAATTATAAAATAACCAAGTCTCCATCCACCTGCTCCACACCATTTACTAAGTCCAGTACTGATAATTGTTTTTTCGGGACAATAACTTGAGATAGATTTAAAATTTTTTGAAAACGTTAATTCTGAATATATTTCATCCGATAAAATTACAAGATTGTACTTTTTAGTAATTTCTGAAATTTCATCTAATTTATCACAAACTTGTCCAGAAGGATTATTTGGAGAGTTTAAAAATAATAAATAATTTTTATTTTTATCTTTTAAAATAATTTTCTCAATTTGGTCTCCAGTAGGAAACCAATTATTTTCTCTTTTTGTTTGAATTGATTGAATTTTATTTCTACCTAAAATAGCTTGCGGCGAATACGAAACCCAGCTAGGTGTCGGCAATATAATTTCACCATCAAAGATTACATGTAACAAAAACATTAATTCTTTAGATCCAGGACCAATTATTACATTCTGTGACTTATAGTTATAATTCTTCTTCTTAGACGAATATTTTGCAACAGAATCCCTTAATGCCTCAAGACCTTGCATGGGTAAATATTTATTTTGATAGGCATTATTTTTTAATTCTTCAACTACGTCTTTAGGTACTTTAAATGGAGATTGTCCAAAACCAAATTTGAAAATTTTCCTTCCTTGATCTTCTAATTTTTTTGAAGTCTCGTTAATTAAAAGAGTAGAAGATGGCTTTAGATTTTTTACTAATTTTTTTAACATTAAATTATTTATTATTATAGGATTAAACTTATTTATGATAATCTCACTAAGTTTAAAAAGAAAATGAGAACTTTTTACCTTCTGATTCGGTCATGTTTTAGTCTATTTTTGTTCTTTAGCTGTAACAACATCTGGTAGGTAAAAAAATATATATACTAAAGATTGGAATGACTAAAAATAAAATTACAGCTGTTCTTGGTCCTACAAATACAGGCAAAACCCACCTTGCTATTGAAACAATGCTCTCTTTTGATAGTGGTATGATTGGATTTCCACTTAGATTACTTGCAAGAGAAGTATATGAAAAAGTAATTAAGAAAATAAGTTTAGACAAAGTTGCACTAATAACTGGAGAAGAAAAAATAATTCCCTCTAACGCTAAATATTTTTTATGTACTGTAGAGTCTATGCCAATTGACAAACATCTTGAGTTTGTTGGTGTAGACGAAATTCAAATGTGCTCTGATCATGAAAGAGGTCATATTTTTACTGATAGACTTTTAAATATGAGAGGAGAAAAACTTACAATGCTAATGGGCTCAAATACTATTAAAAATATCATCTCAAGGTTAGATGAAGATATTGAATTTATTAATAGAGAAAGATTATCCAAACTTAGCTATGCTGGTCATAAAAAAATATCAAGAATTGAGAGAAAAACAGCAATAATTGCATTTTCAGCAGAAGAAGTTTATGCGATAGCTGAATTAATAAGAAGACAAAAGGGTGGTGCTGCCATTGTAATGGGATCTCTAAGTCCAAAAACAAGAAATGCTCAAGTTGAACTATATCAATCTGGGGATGTTGATTTCTTAGTTGCAACAGATGCAATTGGAATGGGAATTAATATGGATTTAGATTTTGTTTATTTTTCAAATATTAAGAAATTTGATGGAAAAAAATTAAGAAGGTTAAATCTTGCTGAAATAGGTCAAATCGCTGGTAGAGCTGGTAGGTACCTTAATGATGGAAGTTTCGGAATCACTGGTGATTGCAAAGAAATATCTCCGGAGGAAGTTGAATTGTTAGAAAATCACAAGTTTGAAGAAATTAAGACTTTATTTTGGAGAAATTCAAATCTTAATTTTAATAATCCAATTAGTTTAATCAAAAGTTTGGAAGAAAAACCTCAGGTAGAATGGCTAAGAAAAATTCATGAATGTGAGGACGAAAAGGCACTAAAATACTTTTTAAAGGATCAAAAAATTTTACGTACAGGATTTGATAAGAAAACTTTAATAATTTTATGGGAATGTTGTCAAATACCTGATTTTGTAAAAAAAACTTATGGAAATCATTTTGAGGTTATTGGAAATGTATTTAAATTTTTAACTAGCGGAAAAGGACTAATTTCTGAGGATTATATGAGATTACAACTCATGAAACTTGATAAATTGGAAGGAAATGTAGATTCTTTATCAAATAGAATTGCAAATGTAAGAACTTGGTCATATGTTTCGAATAAAAATAATTGGGTAGAAAATCAAACTTATTGGATAGAAAAAACAAAACACTTAGAAGATAGACTTTCAGATAGATTACATGAGGAACTTACTAAAACTTTTATTGACAAAAGAGCAAGTGTACTCGCTAGAGGTTTAAAACAAGATATGGAATTTAAAACTGAAATTTTACAAAATAACGATGTTAAAATTGATGATCAATTTATTGGAAAGATAAAGGGGCTAAAATTAGAACTAGACCTAAAGAAAGGTTCTTTAGAAACTGATATTAAATCTCTAAAAAAAGCCGCTAGACAAACTATAGGTCCAGAATTAGATAAACGCATTCAATCAATTATTGACACGGGATTAATTAGCTTAAATGAAGATTTTAAGATTTACTGGAATAATTATCCTATTGCCAAATTAACAACAGGTAATGACTATTTAAATCCTAATTTTGATTTAATCATCGATGATATTATTGAGCAAAATGCAAAACAAAAACTCAATGAATATATTAATAAATGGATACACGAAAAAATTAATAATGTTCTAAAAAGTTTAGTTGATTTGAAAAATATTAAAGAAAATAATTCATCTATTAAAGCACTAGCGTACCAACTTTATGAAAATAATGGAGTATTAAAAAGAGATCAAGTTTCTGAATACTTAAAAAAATTAGAACAAAATGAAAGAAAAATCCTTAGAGAATTAGGTGTAAAATTTGGAAGATACCATGTTTTCCTTTACCAATTAATTAAGCCTGAAGCAGTATCTTTGAGAACATTGTTGTGGAAAAATTTTCATCAGAAATTTCATAATTTAAAACCACCTACATTTGGATTAAATTTTTTAGATGATAAAGAAAAAAAAAATAAAAACTTTATGCTTTTGTGTGGATTTGAAAAATTTGATAATTTTTTTGTAAGAATTGATATTTTGGAGAGATTATTTGTTTTAATAATAAATTCAAGTTCAAAAGAAAATTCTGAAGTAAAACTAATTCCAGAAATGCTAAATCTTTTAGGCTGTAGTAAAGACAATTTCAAAAAACTACTTCAAAAAATGAATTACAAAATATTTGATAAAGAAAATGAAATATTTTTTAAATATAGTCCTGCCAAAAAATTTAAAAAGATTGCTTCTAACAAAATTTCAAAAGAAAACCCATTTAAAATATTAAAAAATTTAAATTTAAGTTAAAATGTTTTTTAAAAAGAAAGAAATAAAAGAAAATAATTTTCTAACAAAAGTTTGTGCTTTGTTAATTCACGCGGCTAAAATAGACGAAAATTATACATATAAAGAGGAAGAAATAATCAAAAAAACACTTACTGAACTTGGTTTAGAAGATAAAAAAATTTCTAAAACAATTCAAGAAGCCAAAATAATTGAAGAAAGCTCAAATCAAATTTTAGATTTTACACAAGAAGTAAAAAGTTTTCCTGAACAAGATAAAATTAAAATTGTAGAGGCTTTATGGTCTATAATTTACTCTAATAAAGACGCTGATTTATATGAAACTAATTTAATGAGACGACTTGCTGGTTTACTTTATATTGACTCTAGAACTATGGGAGATATTAAAGAAAGAATAAAAAATCAGAATTGAAAATGACATACGTTGTAAATGATAATTGTATTAAGTGTAAGCACACAACTTGTGTGGATGTTTGTCCGGTTGATTGCTTTTATGAGGGGAAAAATATGCTTGTAATTAAACCTGATGAGTGTATAGATTGTGGCGTTTGCGAGCCAGAATGTCCAGTTGATGCCATAAAAGCTGATACTGAACCTGGAAGTGAAAAGTGGTTAGAGATCAATGCAAAGTACTCTGAAATCTGGCCAAATATAAGTGAGAAAAAAGATCCTCCATCGGATCATGAAAAATATACAAATGAAAAAAATAAATACGAAAAATATTTTAAAGAAAATCTTTAAAAGTAAAAATAAAAGCAAAGTGAAAAAAAAAGTTTCTAAAAAGAAAGTAGAAAAAGTTAAAAAGGCTGTAAAAATTAAAAAAATAGTCACAAAAAAAGCAAAAAAAATTGCTAAAAAAACTCCACTTAAAAAAACTAAAACAAAAAAAACTATCAAAGTTGCAGAAACATCAACTGAACTTAAAGCAGATAGTTTAAGAATTTCAAAGACAAATGAAGTTAAACCGGAAATTAAAAAAGTAAAAAAGCAAGAGACTGAAAAAAGAGAATATAAAATAAAGGATCATGTTGTTTACCCAAAACACGGCGTAGGCCAAATTACTGAATTCAAAAAAATCAATATTGGTGGAATTGATGTTGAGACGTATGTTATTAAATTTGAAAAAGATAAAGCTAATGGAATGGTACCTGTAAATAAGCAATCTCACTTGAGACCTTTGGCAACTGTAAATCAAATTAATAAATGTATTTCAATACTAAAAAGTAAACCAAAAATTAAAAGATCGATGTGGAGCCGAAGAGCACAAGAATATGAGGCTAAAATTTCTTCTGGAAAAATATACGAGTTAGCTGAAGTTGTAAGAGATTTAAATAAGGGTGATGATCTTATGGTTGATCAATCTTACAGTGAAAGACAACTATTTGAAAAAGCCTATGAAAGAATTTTATCTGAGTTTCAAATTGTTTTAAATTTATCATTAGAAGACACTCAAAAAAAATTAGACAAAGCTCTTAAGAGAAACTTGGGTGGGCAAACTCAAGCAGTACCAGTTGCGAAAGCCCCTGCTAATGAATTACCTGTAGACGAGCCAATTTCTGAGAACGACGAACCAATTGATGATTAAAAAAAAAACGCCTCTCACACAATACGTAATGAGAAGCGTTTTTTGTAAAGAATACTAAGTTACTATTTTCTTCTTCTTTTTTTTGCTTTTTTCTTAGCTTTTTTCTTAGCTTTTTTCTTAGTTTTCTTTGCCGCTTTTTTTCTTTTCTTAGGCATCTTTAGCTCCCTTTTTTAGTTAAACGAATCAAATTGATTCGTTGTTATCATATTTTTATTTTTTTATATAAGTTATGTCAATTCTTTAATTGAAAATTAAATTTTAAAATAAATATTTTTAATTTTTTATTTTTATAAAACTTTTTTTTATTAATTTAGTTAATGTTTATGCGGATAATAAACAATTTTATTTAAATAATTTAATAAAGTTTCTCTAGCTGATTTTTATATTTTTCAGTAACTTTTTTTCTTTTTACTTTCATTGTTGGTGTCATTAAACCATTTTCAATTGAAAAATTTTCATCTATTAATTGAATTTTTTTAATCTTTTCCAATAAAGTTAATTTAGTGTTTATTTTTTCAATTACTTTATTTATTTTTTCTTTTTCATTTAAAAAATCTTTATTAGGTACAATTAAAGCAACTAAAAAATTTTTTTTATCACCATAAACCATACATTGATCTATCTCTGGCTCATTTGTAACCATATTTTCAATTTTAGCTGGTGAAATATTATCACCTCCAGCACTTACTATGATATCTTTTTTTCGATCAGTAATTTTTAAATAACCATCATTTGGATCTATCTCTCCAATATCACCTGTATGTAGCCATCCATTTATAATTACTTTTTCAGTTTCTTCTTTTTTGTTCCAATATCCTAGCATTACATTTTCACCTTTAACTAAAATTTCTCCATCTTCAGCAATTTTAACCTCATTTCCTTTAAATGGAGGTCCTACAGTTTCTACTTTTATTTTGTATATAGGATTACAACTTACTACTGGTGATGTTTCTGTTAAACCATAACCTTGGAGGGTCGGTAATCCTATGGCATTTAAAAATTCACCTATTTCTTTATCTAGAGCACCCCCACCTGAAACAAAAGCTTTTAAATTTCCACCAAATTGTTTTTTTATTTTTTTTCTAACTAATTTATCAACTATAAAATTCAGTAATTTTTCAGATAAAGTCATTTTTTGATTTAGTAGTTTTTTTCTTCCCAAACGAATGGTTGCTTCAATCAATTTTGCTTTAAAACCTGTTTGCTTTTTTAAATTCATGTTTATTTTGTTGTAAAGGTTTTGGTAGAACCTTGGAACAGCTGTCATAATTGTGGGTTTTGCTTCAGATATATTTTCTAAAAGTTTTTCTATTTTTTCTGCATAGAATACTTTTGCTCCTACTGCTATTTGTGCAAATTGAACACAATGCTCGTAAGAGTGTGAAAGAGGAAGCCAAGTTAAAAATACTGGTCTTGAATTAAATAATGGTTTCATAATTTCGCATGCTCCTACAAGATTATTTAAAATTCCACCATGACTTAAAATTACTCCTTTAGGATTGCCTCCTGTACCAGAAGTATAAATAATACATGCAGGAGAATTTCTTTTTAATTTATTATTTTCAATTTTATCTTCTGCTAATAAATTATTCTTTAGAATTGAATTAAAATCTAAATATTTTTCTTTGTTAATTATATTTAAACTATTTGTTACCTCGGCTTTTTCATCCAAAGTAATGACTTTTTTGATAAAATCTTTTTCATTAATTGAATTATTTAATTTTTTTAACATTTCATTATTTGAAACAACAACTAAGCTAGGCTCACAATCTTCTATCAAGTACTTATAATCATCTTCTGTATAAGTTGTGTATGCTGGAACTGTAATTCCACCAGCTACCATAATAGCTAAATCAGAAACAAACCACTCAGGTCTATTCTCTGAAACTAAAAGACATCTATCGCCTTCTTTTATATTTTCTTTAATAACTTTTGATAATTTTAAAATATTCTTTTCAGTTTGTTCCCATGTGTATGTTTTTTTATTGGTTGGGTTTAGCCATTCTAAAAAAATATCTTTTTTATTTTGTTTATTTGCTTGATTAACAAATAATTCGATTAAGTTGTTTAAATTATCTAAATTCATAGTTACTTGGTGGGCGAAGAGAGAATCGAACTCTCACTTCTTGCGAAACACGATTTTGAGTCGTGCGCGTCTACCAGTTCCGCCATTCGCCCTGGGTATTCAATTAAATTATATTTAAATAGTATAAGAACTAAATTTATATTAAAACCAAAAAATGTTTCAAACACTTTACAAAAAATGTTTAGAATTAGCTGCACATAAAAGTTCTAATTTTTATTTAGGGCTTGTTTCTTTTATAGAAAGTTCTTTTTTTCCTATACCTCCAGATGCAATGATAATTCCAATGGTTATTGCTAAAAAAAAGGAATATTTTAAAATATTTTTAATAGCATCAATATTTTCAGTCCTTGGTGGAATTTTTGGGTATTTAATTGGGTATCTATTTTTTGATTTAGCAATGTATGTAATCGAATTTTATGGATATCAAGATAAAGTTGAAAATTTAAAATTCAGCATGTCCCAAGGTAGTGGACTCCTCGCATGGCTGAGTATTCTTTTTTTAGCTGGCTTTACACCATTGCCTTATAAAGCCTTTACGATTTCAAGTGGCTTAATCGCTTTTAATCTTCCTGTTTTTATAATTGTTAGCTTAATTTCAAGAAGCCTGAGATTTTTTATAGTTGCCTTTTTATCTTATAAATTTGGAGAATTATTTACAGAGTACATGGAAAAACATGGATCAAAATGGTTCACCATAATTGGAATAATTATAGTTATAATATTTATTAATATTTATTTATTTTTTAAATTTAATGTTTGAGATTAACAAAACAATTACCTTAAAATTAATTTTTTTAATCAGCATTATTGCTTTATCTTCGGCATTTTTTATTGAATATGTTTTAGGTCATCAACCTTGTAACTTATGTATTTTAGAGAGAATTCCATACTTAATGGCTATAATAATTATTGTACTAAATTATAAATTTATTCATCTTGAAAAATATTTTACACTTTTGCTTATCTTAGTTTTTTTAGCTGCTACAATTTTATCTTTATATCATCTAGGTATTGAGCAAGGTTTCATTGAGGAATCGTTAGTTTGTGATTTAAAAAAAGGATCAGATTTAGTATCTAAAGAGGACATATTAAAACAATTAAATGAAAAAAATATAAACTGTAAAGATGTGACATTTAAAATTATGGGATTATCACTTACAAGTTATAATATTTTGATTTCTTTGCTAATAACTATCAGTAGTACAAGGATTTATTTAAACTATGACAAAAATTAATAAAAAAAAAGTTGAAGAATTCATAAGAGTTGACCACGCAGGTGAACGTGGAGCTGTTAAGATTTATGAAGGGCAATTGCTAGCTTTAAATACTTTTGTAAAAGATGAAAATTTAAAAAAAACTATTGAAGAAATGAAAGTTCATGAAAAAGAACACTGTGAATTTTTTGAAAATGAAATTAAAAAAAGAAATATACAACCAACTAAATTTTTACCTTTATGGGATTTATTAGGTGTTGGACTAGGATTTGGATCAACTTTACTTGGAAAAAAAGCTGCAATGTTATGTACTGCTTCTGTTGAAGAAGTTATAGATGAACATTACTTAAATCAAATTAACCAGCTAGATAAGAGTGAGAAAGATTTAAAAAAAAAGATTTCAAAATTTAGACAAGATGAAATAGACCATAAGGATATTGCATATGATGAAGGTGCAACAAAAAAAGGACCCTACTTATTGCTAGATAAAATTATTAAAACTGGCTCTAGAATTGCAATAAATATCTCTGAGAAAATTTAAGCCTCTAACTCTACATCCCAATATAGATAATCCATCCAGCTTTTATGTAAGAAATTTGGTGGAAAATGTTTACCATTTTTATGTAGATCCTCTGTAGAAGGTCGATAAGGGTGCTGATATAATTTCATACCTGAATGTTTTAATAATTTTCCACCCTTTTTTACATTGCATGCTGAACAAGCTGTTACAACATTATCCCAATTAGTTTCGCCCCCTTTTGATCTAGGCAATAAATGATCAAAAGTTAATTCCTCATTGCTTCCACAATATTGACAGGAAAATTTATCTCTTAGAAACACGTTAAATCTAGTAAAACTTGGCTTGCTTTGAGGAACAATATAATCTTTTAATGCAATGACACTTGGTAATTTCATATTAAAAGATGGACTTCTTATAGTTCTATCATAATTACTGACAATAATAACTCGATCAAGAAAAACTGATTTAACTGTATCCTGCCATGACCATAAAGATAAAGGGTAATAACTCAAAGGTCTGTAGTCAGCATTAAGTACTAATGCCGGACACTTTTCTAATGAAACATTTTGTTCAATAAAATTATTCATTGATTTAATTTTAACTTAGTTAAACAAATTTATCAATAATAAGAGATATTAAATTTTTTTTAAGATAAAATTTAAAGCTGTACTTGATGCTTCAATAGGAATATGATGATCACAATTTTTTATTAATAATGTATCAACTTTAACATTATTTCTAATTAAAAAATCCTTTGCTTCGAGTAAATGTGTTGATGAGACAATTTGATCTGCTTCACCGTGTATAAGTAACGTTTCAGTATTATTTTTGATTCTGTTTTTCAAATCTTTTTGATTAATTATTTTTCCAGAAAAACCAACTATACATAAAAATTTTTCTTCAGATGTAAGGCCAACATTTAAAGACATCATGCAGCCTTGACTAAATCCTGATAAACAGATTTGATTATTTGATAACTTAAACTCTTGTTTTATTTCATTAATAAATTTTTTTAAAACTTCTTCAGCTTTAATTGATTGCTCTAATATGTAATCAGAGTCCTCTTTAGTTAAATCAAACCACTGGTAACCTGAAGGATTTATAGCGCATGGTTCGTGACCATTAGGACAAATAAAGATTGTATTAGGCATATGTCTTTTCCAGTTTAAGGAAAGTATGCTTATATCCTTTCCATCACCTCCATAACCATGAAGCAAAACAACTGCATTTTTGATTTCAACACCATTTTCTGGTTTAATAATTATTGAATCTAGGCAAAATGTCATAGTAGATAAATTATGTTTTTTATGTCAAAACACAATCTATAATAAAAAAATGATTTCAGGAATATTAGTAAAAGTTTTATCAATTGCTCTTTTGATAGCTGTTGGAGTAGTTTTAATCTTAGGTATAGGGACTCTTTTTAAGGGAGGAGAGACAAGTAAGAAATATTCAAATAAATTAATGCAGTTAAGAGTTATTTTACAGTTTATTGCTATTATTGCTTTAGTTGGCTTTGCTTATTTTTTTAAAAATTAGTTATATTTTTTTATCCAACTAACAAATTTTTTATCCTCAAAATCAATTGAACCTATTATCCTAGCAAATTCTTGACCCTCTTTATTTATTAAAATTGATGTAGGAAGACCTCTTAAAGAAAACATTTTTGCTAATGTAGTAGGTGGATCAAAATAAGGTTCGAAATTTTTAATATTAAAATCTTTAAAAAATTTATTAACTTTGTCTGAATTTTCTTTACCAATATTGATTGGAAAAATTTTAATTTTATCCAATTCTGGATTAGCTTGAAGTTTGTCTAACGATGGTAATTCTTCTTTACAAGGTTCACACCAAGTTGCCCAAAAGTTTAATACCAATAAGTTGCCTCTATATTCATTGATATTAATTTTTTGATCTTTTTTGTCTAAAAAAATAACATTATCATATGTTTTTGGTGCTTTATGGATAACAATATTTTTAATTCCAGGTAGTTCTTCAGCTACAACATTTGTTATCAAAAAAATAAATATTATTAAAAATCTCATGTTAAATAGGTATAATTAAATATCAT
>CACJIJ010000001.1 GCA_902593445.1 uncultured Pelagibacteraceae bacterium | reverse complement strand
TTATACGATAAAATTTGGAACGATCATCTAGTTGATCAACAAGATGATGGCACATCTTTACTTTTTGTAGATAGACATTTAATTCATGAGGTGACAAGCCCCCAAGCTTTTGAAGGATTAAGAAATTCTAATAGAAAAGTTAGACACCCAAATTTAACTTTAGCAGTTGCAGATCATAATGTTCCAACAACTGACAGATCAAAAGGTATTTCAGATGAAGAGTCAAAAATTCAAGTAGATACTTTAGAGGCAAATTGTAAAGAATTCGGTGTTCAGTTATTTGGTATGGATGATAAGAGGCAAGGTATCGTTCATATCATAGGACCTGAACAAGGTTTTACTCAACCAGGTACAGTTATTGTTTGTGGAGACAGTCATACCGCAACGCATGGAGCATTTGGTGCTTTAGCATTTGGAATAGGAACTTCAGAAGTTGAACATGTTTTAGCAACCCAAACACTAGTTCAGAAAAAAGCTAAAAATTTTAGAATTAATGTTAATGGTGAACTTCCTTTAGGAGTTACTTCTAAAGATGTAATACTTCAAATAATTGGAAAAATAGGTACAGCAGGTGGCACAGGATCTGTTGTGGAATATGCTGGAGATTTAATAAGATCTTTAAGTGTTGAGCAAAGAATGACTATTTGCAATATGACAATCGAAGGTGGTGCAAGAGCAGGATTAATTGCACCAGATGAAAAAATTTTTGAATATTTAAAAGGAAAACCAATGTCACCAAAAAGTGAAAATTGGGATAAAGCTTTGAACTATTGGGAAACTTTAAAAACAGACTCTGATGCTAGTTTTGATAAAGAAATTAGCCTTAATGCAAATGAAATTTTACCCATGATTACATGGGGTACGTCACCACAAGATGTAATAACAATTGATGGAAAAGTTCCAAATCCAAATAATGAGACTGATGAAGATAAAAAAAATTCAATTGAAAGAGCTTTAAAGTATATGGGTTTAAAACCTGACATGGCAGCTACAGATATAAAAATAGATAAAGTATTTATTGGTAGTTGTACTAATGGCAGAATAGAGGATTTGAGAGAAGCAGCAAAAATCGTAAAAGATAAAAAAGTATCATCACATGTTAATGCAATAGTAGTTCCAGGCTCAGGCTTAGTTAAAGAACAAGCGGAGCAAGAAGGACTAGATAAAATTTTTGTTAGCTCAGGGTTTGAATGGAGAGAACCAGGTTGCTCTATGTGTTTAGCGATGAATGCCGATAAATTAAAGCCAGAAGAAAGATGCGCCTCTACATCAAATAGAAATTTTGAGGGAAGACAAGGTAGAGGTGGTAGAACCCATCTGGTTAGTCCAGGAATGGCCGCAGCAGCAGCAATTTCAGGTAATTTAGATGATGTAAGAAAGTATCAAAATTAAATGCAAAAATTTAATAAATTAAAAAGTATCCCAGCTTATTTACCAATTGTAAATATTGATACAGATATGATAATTCCAAAACAGTTTTTAAAAACTATCAAAAGAACCGGTCTTGGAAAAAATTTGTTTTTTGAGATGAGATATGATGATCAAGGCAAAGAAATAAATGATTTTGTGTTAAACAAAGATCCATTTAATCAATCAAAAATTTTAATTGCTGGAAAAAACTTTGGATGTGGTTCATCAAGAGAACATGCTCCTTGGGCTTTATTAGATTTTGGAATTACTTGTGTAATTAGTTCAAGTTATGCAGATATTTTTTTTAGTAATTGTTTTAAAAATGGAATTTTGCCTATAATCCTTGAAGAAGAAAAAATCAAAGAGCTATCTGAATACGCAAATAGACAAGAAGAAATTTCTATTGATTTGCAAGAGGAAAAAATAGTTTATGGAAATAATGAGCTAAAATTTGAAGTTGATCCATTTAAGAAAAAATGTTTGTTAGAAGGGCTTGATGATATCGCTTTATCACTAAAAAAATCAGAAAAAATAGAGAAGTTTGAAACAAATTTAAAAAACGAAAAGCCTTGGGTATTTAATGATTAAAGTAAAAAAAAGAAAAATACTTTTACTGCCTGGTGATGGTATTGGTCCAGAGGTAATAGCTGAGGTAAAAAAAATTATTAACTGGTTTAATGATAAAAAATCTTTAGATTTTGAAATTGATCAGGAGCTCGTGGGTGGTTGCTCTTATGATAAGCATGGAACTCCAATTACTGATGAGGTTTTTTATAAAGCACTAGAAAGTGAAGTAATCATGCTAGGAGCAGTTGGCGGTCCTACATGGGATAATTTAGAATTTTCGAAAAAACCTGAAAGAGCATTATTAAAACTTAGAAAAGAATTAAAACTTTTTGCAAATTTAAGGCCAGCAATTTGTTTCAAACAATTAGTTGATGCTTCAACCCTAAAGCCAGAAGTAGTCTCAGGATTAGATATAATGATAGTTAGAGAGTTAACCGGTGGTATATATTTTGGTGAACCTAGAGGGATTAAGCCAATTGAAAATGGAGAAAGAAAAGGAATAAATACTCACACTTATACTACTAGTGAAATTACTAGAGTAGCCAGGATCGCTTTTGATTTAGCTAGAAAAAGATCAAATAAGGTTACTTCTTGTGAAAAGTCAAATGTAATGGAAGCAGGACAATTATGGAAAGAAGAAGTTCAAGAACTTCACGATAAAGAATACAAAGATGTAGAATTAAGTCATATGTTAGCAGATAATTGTGCTATGCAGCTTCTAAGAAATCCAAAACAATTTGATGTAATTGTGACAGATAATTTGTTCGGAGATATGTTGTCAGATCAAGCTTCAATGTTGACAGGATCTTTGGGCCTATTACCCTCAGCATCTTTAGGTGCAAAAAATAAAAACGGTGAGATGAGAGCAATGTATGAGCCTATACATGGGTCAGCTCCAGATATAGCTGGTAAAGGAATAGCAAATCCAATTGCTTCTATTTTGAGTTTTGCTATGGCATTGAGGTATTCTTTGGATCTTGATAAAGAAGCAGATATTTTAGAAAAAGCAGTTCAAGATGTTTTAAATGATGGGTTAAGAACTCAAGATATAATGTCAGATGGCATGAAAGAGACCTCTACCTCAGCAATGGGTGATGCGATAATTTCAAAATTGCAATAAAACTAGAATTATTCTAAGCTTTAAATATGCCAAGTTATACCGCGCCAGTAAAAGATATGATGTTTCTCTTTGAAAAATTAAGAGACAATAAAAACTACAATGAGCTTGAAAAATATACTGAGGTGAGCGCAGATCTTGTTAAAGATATTCTAGAAGAAGCGGCTAAAATAAATCAAAATTTAATTTTACCTCTTGCTAAAGCAGGTGATGAAAATCCAGCAATTTTAGAAAATGGTGTTGTCAGAACACCACCGGGTTACAAAGAAGCATATCAGAAATATATTGAAGATGGTTGGACGTCATTGTCTTGTGACCCCAAATATGGAGGCCAAGGAATGCCAAAAACAGTAAGCGCGTTCTTTGATGAAATGCTTTCTTCAGCCAGTTTGTCATTTAAATTATATAGTGAACTAAGTATTGGTGCCTATAATTGTATTAATCATCATGCCTCAGATGAAATTAAAGATAAATATTTACCAAAGATCGTTGAAGGTAAATGGAGTGGCACTATGTGTTTAACAGAACCAGTCTGTGGTACAGACTTAGGTTTGTTAAAAACCAAAGCCGTCAAACAATCTGATGACACCTATAAAATTAGTGGTCAAAAGATTTTTATAACTTCTGGTGATCATGACTTAACTGAAAATATTATTCATTTAGTTTTAGCAAGATCAACTGACTCTCCTGCGGGCACTAAAGGAATTAGTTTATTTTTAGTACCAAAATTTATTGTAAATGAAGATGGTAGTGTAGGTCAAAGAAATGGAATTTCAACAGGATCTATAGAGAGCAAAATGGGAATAAAGGGTTCAGCAACATGTGTGTTAAATTTTGATGAAGCAACTGGTTATATGATTGGTAACAAAGATAAAGGTCTTAGTGCTATGTTTACTATGATGAACCTTGAGAGAATAGTGGTAGGCATTCAAGGTTTAGGAATTTCTGAAATTGCGTATCAGAACTCACTTGCTTATGCAAAAGAGAGAAAGCAAGGAAAAACAAATAATTCAAAATCTACAAATGGTGCAGACTTTATAATAGATCATGCGGATATTAGAAGATCTTTACTTAACATGAAGTCAATTATTGAAGGAGAAAGAGCTTTATGTTTTTGGTTATCACAACAAACTGAGGTGAGTCTTTATCATCCTGATGAAAAGATTAAACAAGAAGCTTTGGATTATGTTTCATTGATGACACCAGTTGTTAAGTCATTATTTACAGATTTAGCTATGGAAATTACGAACGACGCGATGCAAATACATGGTGGATATGGATACACTAAAGACCAAGGAATAGAGCAATTATATAGAGATAATCGTATTACCCCAATCTATGAAGGAACAAATTCTGTTCAGGCAGCAGATTTAGTATTTAGAAAATTATCAAATAAAAATGGCGATATTATTAATAAGTTTTTAGATATGATTAAATCTGAATCTGATAGTAAAAATGAAAAAGTAAAAACATTTTCAAAAGAATTAAATCATTATTTAGATATTTTATCTAAGTTTACCGACTGGATTAAGGATAAACATAAAATCGAAAAGGACGATGTTAGTGCTGCAGCAAATGATTATTTGAGAAGTCTGGGATATGTTTCAATTGCTTATGCTTGGATCAAAATTTTAGATGTAAGTTTTAGTGATTTTGAAAAAAATAAAGAATTTTATAGTGATAAAATAAATACAGCAAAATTTTATTTTGATAAGGTATTGCCTAGAGCTGAGTACCATTACAAATCTGCTATTTCTGGAAGTTCTAATATTATGAATTTTAAGTTTAATTAATAATGAATCATTACGAGACAAATTTAGATAAAAATAAAGCTAACTACGTACCACTTACCCCATTAACGTTTCTTAAAAGAGCAAGGGAAATTTATCCAAATTATGAAGCTATAATTTATGAAGATAGGAAATATACTTGGAATGAAGTTTACAAAAGAGCTGTAAAATTTGCTAGTGCACTGTCAAAAATTGGAATTAAAAAAGGAGACACTGTCTCATTCTTAGCCTTTAATACACCAGAGATTTTCGAAGGACATTACTCAGTACCCATGGCAGGTGCAGTATTAAATACTATTAATATAAGATTAGATGCAAATACAATTTCATATATTTTAGATCACAGTGATGCAAAGGTACTAGTAGTTGACAGACAATTACATGGAGAAGTTAAGAAGGCATTAAAAACTTTAAATAAAAAAATTATAATAATTGATATAGATGATAAAAATGCTGATCAATCGAAATTAGAAAAAATTGGCGATTTAGAATATGAAAGTTTTTTAAATACAGGTGATGAAAATTTTGACTGGCAAATGCCAGAGGATGAATGGCAAGCAATATCATTAAGCTATACATCAGGTACCACAGGAAATCCCAAAGGAGTAGTTTATCATCATAGAGGTGCATATTTAATGTCTACAGGAAGTTCGGTAGCTTGGAACATGCCAAATAGATTAAATTTTTTAACAGTGGTTCCAATGTTTCATTGTAATGGTTGGTGTTATCCATGGACAGTTCCGATGTTAAATGGAAGGACAATTTGTTTAAGAAATATTGATATAAAAAAAATTTTTGAATTAATCGATAAATATGAAGTAACTCATTTTGGCGGTGCCCCAATAGTATTAAATATGATTACAGGAGCTCCTGAAAGTGACAAAAAAAAATTAAAACAAAAAGTTTATGTTTTGACTGCTGGAGCGCCACCACCAAGTATAATTTTCAAAAAAATGATAGCATTAGGTTTTGAAGTTATGCATGTATACGGTTTAACGGAAACTTATGGACATGTTACTCAGTGTGCGTGGAATGATGAATGGAACAATTTCGATGAGGAAAAACAAAATGAAATTAAGGCTAGGCAAGGTGTGAGATATCCAAATACTGAAGGTGTCGTTGTTTTGGATCCAGAAACAATGAAAGAAGTTCCTAAAGATGGAAAAACAATTGGTGAAATTATGATTAGAGGGAATGTCGTAATGAAAGGTTACTTTAAAGACAAAGATGCTACTGATAAAGCCATGAAAAATGGATGGTTTCATAGTGGTGATTTAGCTGTAATGCATCCTGATGGGTATGTAAAAATACAAGATAGATCAAAAGATATAATTATTTCTGGAGGAGAAAATATTTCTTCAATTGAAATAGAAAATACACTTTCTAAACATCCATCAGTTTCAATTGCTGCAGTTGTTGCAAAACCAGATGAAAAATGGGGAGAAGTTCCTTGTGCATTTATTGAAATGGTTAAAGATAAGCCGGTATCAGAAAAAGAATTAATTGATTTTTGTAAAGAAACTTTAGCGGGATTTAAAGTTCCTAAAAAGGTTGTGTTCTGTGATTTACCAAAAACTTCGACAGGAAAAATACAAAAGTTTGAATTAAGAAAACAAGTTTAGGTAATTTTTGAATTTTCAATTAGAAAATAAAAATGTTTATGCGTCTGATGCAGGACAGGGTATTGATCAAAATAAAGAAACAATAGTATTTCTTCATGGAAGTGGTCTTTCACATATTGTTTGGTCTCTAACTGAACAGTTTTTTTCAAATAATAATTTTAACGTATTATCTATTGATTTACCTGGGCATGGTAATTCTGATGGCCCTTGCTTAGATAGTATTGAAAAAATAGCTGATTGGTTGGAACAGGTTTTTAATAAACTTAATTTAAATAATTTAATTTTGATTGGTCATTCTCAAGGTTGCTTGGAGATACTTGAATATGCTCATAAATATACAAATAGATTAAAAAAGTTAGTTTTTATCGGAGGGTCAAATAAGATGCCAGTTCATCCAGATCTAATTGATCTAGCAAAAAATGGGGACTCTGATGCTGTTAAATTAATGATGAAGTGGGGTTATGAAGGTTCAAAAAGATTTATTGGAGGTAACCCAGTAGAAAAAATAATACAATCACCTCGAGACATAAGAGACATACTGGCGGTGGACCTTGTTGCATGTAACAATTACAAAAATGGTTCTGAAGCTGCTAAATTAATAGAATTTCCATCAATGTTTATTTTTGGCTCTCTAGATAAGATGGTAAATCTAGAAGCTGGAAAAAAATTTTCTGGTCTAATTAACAACTCATCTACACATATAATCGAGGGTTGTGGTCATATGATTATGATTGAAAAAGCATTTGAAATGAGAGACAAAGTTTTAGAATTTTTGAAAAAATGAAAAACTTTTTAATTGCAAAATCAAGAAGACTTAGAGGTACACCATATACTTCTCGAATTGAGGAACAGGGTGTTACAGCTTATACAATTTATAACCATATGTTGCTTCCAGCTGCCTTTGGTCCAATTGAAGATGCTTATCATCATTTAAAAGAGCATGTTCAAATTTGGGATGTAGCAGCCGAAAGACAGGTAGAAATCTCAGGAAAAGATTCTGCAAAATTAGTTCAGCTAATGACTTGTAGAGATTTATCAAAATCTAAAGATGGAAGATGTTATTATTGTCCGATTATAGATGATAATGCTGGATTAATTAATGATCCAGTTGTTTTAAGAATTAATGAAAATAAATGGTGGATTTCTATTGCAGATACGGACGTAATATTATTTGCAAAAGGATTAGCAATTGGAAATAAATTTGATGTTAAAATCATAGAGCCAAAAGTTGATATCATGGCTGTACAAGGTCCAAAATCATTTCAATTGATGGAAAAAGTATTTGGAGAACAGATCACAAAATTAAAATTTTTTGGTTTTGATTATTTTGAATTTGGAGGTGCAAAACACCTTATCGCACAATCCGGATGGTCTAAACAAGGAGGTTATGAAGTATATGTTCAAAATACTGAAGCAGGCTTAAAACTATATGATCATTTATTTGAAATTGGAAAAGAATTTAATATTAAACCAGGGTGTCCTAATTTAATAGAACGAATCGAAAGTGGACTGTTATCTCATGGCAATGATATGGATAACGGAGATAATCCTTATGAATGTGGTTTTGATAAATATGTCAACATAGATAGTGATGTTATTTTTTTAGGAAAAGAAAAATTAAAGAAAATAAAATCTGAAGGTATAAAAAGAAAATTAATGGGTGTTAAGTTAGATTTGGACAAAATAAGTTTAACAGGATCTTTAGATCTGGCTGATGATAATAACAAAATCATTGGAGAATTAAGGTCAGCCTGTTATTCGCCTCATTTTAAAAAAGTAATTGGTATTGCTATGATGAAAAAATCGCATTGGAATATTGACCAGAACGTAAAAGCAAGCATAAATGGTGATATTTTTAGTGGTAAAGTTTGCGATTTACCTTTTATTTAGTATAACAACTTTAAAATGAACATAGCTATAGTAGGTGCAACAGGAAATGTTGGGAGAAAAACTCTTGAGGTATTTGATAAAAAAAACTTCAAGTTTGATAATCTATATTTAGTTGCCTCAGAAAAAAGTGCAGGAAAAAAAATCTCTTTTAGAGATAAGGAGTATGTTGTTGAAAATTTAGAGACATATGATTTTTCAAAAGCAGATATAACTTTTTTTGCAGCAGGAGGAAAAATTGCTGAAAAATTTGCAGAAAAAGCTGCCAAGCACACAATTGTAATAGATAATTCAAGTTTTTTTAGGATGGATCCTGATGTTCCATTGATCGTTCCACAAGTGAATGCAGCTGAAATTAAAAATATGAAAAAAAATATTATCGCTAATCCAAATTGTTCTACAGCACAGCTTGTTATAGCACTTAAACCACTACATAATTTATTCAAAATTAAAAGAGTTGTAGTTTCAACTTACCAATCTGTTTCAGGTGGTGGTAAAAGTCCAATGGACGAATTAATTGATCAAACTAAACAATATTTAGATGGAAAAAAAATAGAATCAAAAAATTTTACTAAACAAATCGCTTTTAATGTTATTCCACACATAGATGTTTTTGCTGATGATGGATATACAAAAGAAGAATTAAAAATGACAAATGAAACAAAAAAAATCTTAGATGAGTCAATTGAACTTACAGCTACATGTGTAAGAATTCCTGTTTTAGTATCTCATTCGGAGTCTGTAAATATAGAATTTGAAAAACCATATACTTTAGAAAAAGTGAGAGATGTTTTAAGTAAAGCAGATGGTTGTGAGGTTATTGATAAAAGAGAAAATGGAGGTTATAGCACGCCACTAGAAGCTACAGGAAAAGACGAGACTTATATTTCAAGAATTAGAGAAGATAAAACAAAAGAGAATTCTATTAATTTATGGATAGTATCAGACAATTTATTAAGAGGTGCAGCTCTAAATTCAGTTGAAATTGCTGAAACAATTATTAATTCAAAATAAAATATGGAAAACAGACCTTTATCACCACATATACAGATTTATAAATGGCATATTTCTTCATTAGTATCTATTTCACATAGAATTACAGGAATAATTAATTTTTTTGCAATTACATTAATTTGTATTTGGTTTGCATTAATGCTTCTAGGCGAAAGTAATTATCAAATTATAAAAATTTTTTTAGAAACCTTTTTAGGTAAATTTATTTTAATTGGAATAACCTGGTCATTTAGTTTTCAAATGTTAAGTGAAGTAAGACACTTGTTTATGGATTTGGGCTATGGATTTGAATTACAAACAACAAGAATTACAGGTTTGCTAGTTATTTTTGGTTCGATTATTTTAACCATTTTAATTTATACAATTGGCAGAGGATTAATATAATGCTGCCAGTAACAAAAAAATGGTTATTCTTAAAAATTAGTTCCGCAATCTTATTACCTTTAATGCTTTGGTTTATTATAAATTTAGTGAATATTTATGATAAAAGTTATTTAGAAATAGTGAATTTTTTAACAACGCAACCATCTAAATTCTTAATTGGATTATTTTTAGTTATTGCTTATTTTTTTTCAGCTTTGACTATAAGTGAGGTTTTTGAAGACTATATTAAGGATAAAAAAACCAAAAATGCCGCAAACAAAGTCCTAAATTTTTTTGCTATAACAATCCCAGTAATTACAATAATTGTAATTTTAAACTTAAATACATGAAAGCATATAATATTATAGACCATGAGTACGATGTTGTTGTACTTGGAGCAGGTGGATCAGGTTTAAGAGCAGCAGTAGGGCTCAGCGAAGCTGGCTTAAAAACAGCTTGTATCTCAAAAGTATTTCCAACCAGAAGTCATACATCAGCTGCGCAAGGTGGTATTTCAGCTGCACTCGGCAATATGGGTGAAGATGACTGGAGATGGCATATGTATGATACTGTCAAAGGTGCAGACTGGTTAGGTGATCAAGATAGTATTGAATATCTATGTAAAGAAGCACCTAAAGCAGTTTTAGAATTAGAGAAATATGGAGTTCCATTTAGTAGAACTGAAGAGGGAAAAATTTATCAAAGACCATTTGGTGGAATGACAAAAAATTATGGAAATGGAATAGTTCAAAGAACTTGTGCAGCAGCCGATAGAACAGGACATGCTATTTTACATACATTGTATGGACAAGCGTTAAAGCATAATACAGAATTTTTTATAGAATATTTTGCATTAGATTTGTTGATGAAGAATGGAGAATGTAAAGGCCTAATTGCTTGGAATTTGAATGATGGAACAATTCATAGATTTAGAGCGCATACAGTAATTATTGCTACAGGTGGTTATGGCAAAGTTTATTATTCAGCAACATCAGCACATACTTGCACAGGTGATGGTAATGCAATGGTTTTAAGAGCTGGATTACCGCTTCAGGATATGGAATTTGTTCAATTTCATCCAACAGGAATTTACGGCCATGGTACTTTAATAACAGAAGGTGCGCGAGGAGAAGGGGGCTATCTTACAAATTCTAAAGGTGAAAGATTTATGGAAAGGTACGCTCCAAATGCAAAAGATTTAGCATCAAGAGATGTTGTTAGCAGATCCATGTCTATAGAGATTAATGAGGGAAGAGGTGTTGGAAAAGATCAAGATCATGTTCATTTGAACCTAAGTCACTTAGATAAAGAGGTTATTGAAAGCAGGCTTCCTGGAATTACTGATGCAGCAAGATTATTTGCAAATGTAGATGTAACTAAGGAACCAATTCCCGTTGTACCAACAGTTCATTATAATATGGGTGGTATTCCAACAAACTATAAAGCAGAAGTATTAACTGTAAATGGCTCAGAAAAAACTGTTCCAGGTTTAATGGCTATAGGAGAAGCGGCATGTGTTTCTGTTCACGGAGCAAATAGACTTGGTTCTAATTCTTTAATTGATTTAGTAGTATTTGGAAGAGCAGCAGCTAAAAGAGCAGCTGAATTAGTTAAGCCAGGAACACCTCATGAAGAAATTCCCGAGTCAGAAACACAAAAATGTTTAGATAGATTTGATAAACTTAGAAATGCAGAAGGAGATAACAGTACTGCAGAACTTAGACTTTCAATGCAAAAAACTATGCAGTCCAAATGTGCAGTTTTTAGAACAGAAAAAAATCTTAAAGAAGGCGTAGATGAGATTAAAAAAACCTATGATGGTATGGACACAATCTCAGTTAAAGATAGGTCTTTAGTATTTAATACTGATTTAGTTGAAACACTGGAATTTGATAATTTAATAAGACAAGCAGTAACTACCGTAGAATCTGCATATCATAGAAAAGAGAGTAGAGGTGCCCACGCGAGAGATGACTATCCAAATAGAGATGACGAAAAGTTTATGCAACATACTCTTGCTTGGTGTGATGGGAAAAATACAAAGATAAGTTACAGAGCAGTACACAAATCAACATTAACAAATGAAGTTCAATATTTTCCACCACAAGAGCGAGTATATTAATGGTTCAATTGAGTTTACCTAAGAATTCTGAAATTAAAAAAGGTAAATACTTTAAAGATAAAACAGGATCAAAAAATTTAAGAAAAGTAAATATTTATAGATGGGATCCATCCACAGATGAAGGTCCTAGGATAGACACTTATGAAGTTGACATGGATAATTGTCCTTCAAAGGTCTTAGATATTTTAAATAAAATCAAAAATGAAATCGACTCAACTATAACATACAGAAGATCTTGTGCTCATGGTGTATGTGGTTCATGTGCAATGAATATGGGGGGTAAAAATGGCCTTGCTTGCACCACTCCACATGCTGAAATTGAAGGAGATATTGATATTTATCCTCTACCTCATTTAAAAGTTAAAAAAGATTTAATTGGTGATTTGGATGGATTGTACAAACAGTATCAATCAATTGAACCTTGGTTAAAAAATAACTCAACAAAACAGACAACAGAAATTTATCAGTCTAAAGAAGATAGAGCAAAACTTGATGGTGCTTACGAATGCATTATGTGTGCTTGCTGTTCTACATCTTGCCCAAGTTATTGGTGGAATGGAGATAAATATTTAGGTCCAGCAGTTCTGCTACAGGCTTATAGATGGATTATTGATAGTAGAGATGAAGAGAGAAAAGCTAGATTAAAAAAAGTTTCTGATGAATTAAAATTATATAGATGCCATACAATATTAAATTGTACAAATGCATGTCCTAAGGGCTTGAATCCAGCAAAAGCTATAGCTGAAATAAAAAAAATGTTAGCAACAGCTAATGTTTAAATAGACTATTCGATATTTTTGATCTAAAACACCGTATTCATGAAATTAATAGAACACTTCGTAAACGGTAAAATAATTCCGGGATCTTCAGATAAAAAAGGGAAAGTTTTTAATCCAGCAACTGGCGAACAAGAGTCAGAGGTAAGACTTGCTTCAAGATCTGACTTAGATAGTGCTGTTGAGGTAGCAAAAAAAGCATTTGAAACTTGGTCTTTAAAACCTGCTCTACAAAGAGCTCGAATAATATTTAAATTTAAAGAATTAATTGAAAAAAATTCAGATGAATTAACGAAGTTAATAGTTTCAGAACATGGAAAAGTTTATGAGGATGCAAGAGGATCTTTAACCAGAGGACTTGAGGTAGTAGAATTTGCTTGTGGAATACCACATTTATTAAAAGGTGAGTTTTCAGAAAATGTTGGTACCAATGTTGATAGTTGGTCAATCAGACAACCATTAGGAGTTGTTGCAGGTATCACGCCTTTTAATTTTCCAGCTATGGTACCAATGTGGATGTTTCCAATCGCAATAGCTTGTGGAAACACTTTTATTCTTAAACCATCAGAAAAAGACCCTTCTTGTGCAATAAGATTGGCAGAACTACTTTCTGAGGCGGGTCTTCCAGAAGGAGTATTTAACGTAATAAATGGAGATAAAGAAGCTGTTGATGCAATTTTAGAAAACAAAGATATCAAAGCTGTTAGTTTCGTAGGATCTACTCCTATTGCAAAATATATTTATGAAAATTCAGCTAAAAATGAAAAAAGAGTTCAAGCTTTGGGTGGAGCAAAAAACCATTTAGTTGTTATGCCAGATTGTGATTTAGATGGTGCAGTAAATGGTTTAATGGGTGCTGCTTATGGTTCAGCTGGAGAAAGATGTATGGCTCAATCAGTTGCGGTTGCGGTTGGAGATATCGGTGATGAACTTGTATCAAGATTATCAAAAAAAGCTGAAGCTTTAAAAGTTGGTCCTGGAATGGATAAAGCATCAGAAATGGGACCTTTAGTTACAAAAGAACATTTAAAAAAAGTTACAAGTTACGTTGATTTAGGTGTCGAGGAAGGCGCAAAGCTAGTTGTTGATGGAAGAGGTTTAAAACTTCAAGGTTATGAAAATGGTTTCTATATAGGTGGATGTTTATTTGATCATGTAAATAAAGATATGAGAATTTACAAAGAAGAAATATTCGGTCCAGTCTTATCAGTTGTTCGAGTAAAAACTTTTGAAGAAGCTGCAAAATTAATTAACGACCATGAGTACGGAAATGGAGTTAGTATTTATACAAGAGACGGTGATGCAGGCAGAACTTTTGCAAGTAAAATTCAAGTAGGTATGGTTGGTATTAACGTGCCGATCCCAGTTCCAATGGCATTTCATAGTTTTGGTGGTTGGAAAAGATCATTATTTGGAGATAGTGGAATGCATGGTATGGAAGGAATAAAATTTTATACTAAACTTAAAACAGTAACATCCAGATGGCCTTCAGGTGTCCGATCAAATGCGGAATTTGTTATGCCAACAATGAAATAAAGGAAATAAATGACAAAAATATCTTTAATTGGTGCAGGCCAAATAGGTGGAACTCTTGCACATTTAATAGGAACAAAAGAATTAGTAAATGAAGTGGTTTTATTTGATGTAGCTAGTGGTATCGCAAAAGGAAAAGCATTAGATATTGCACAATCCTCATCTGTAGATGGTTTCAATGTTAGGTTTTCAGGAACTGATAATTATGAGGATATAAAAGATTCAGATGTAATTATAATTACAGCAGGTGTTCCAAGAAAACCTGGAATGAGCCGAGACGATCTTCTTGGAATTAATTTAAAAATTATTAAACAAGTTGCTGAGGGGGTAAAGAAAAATGCTCCTAACGCTTTTGTGATCTGTATCACCAATCCTTTAGATGTTATGGTAATGGCATTTCAAAAATTTTCAGGTTTGCCATCAAATAAAGTTGTTGGTATGGCGGGTATTTTAGATAGTTCGAGATTCAAATTATTTTTATCATTAGAACTTAATGTGCCAGTAAATGAAATTGAGGCAATGGTTATGGGTGGTCATGGTGACACCATGGTGCCTATGCCAAGATTTACAAAAATTTCAGGTAAACCATTGTTAGATCTTGTAAAGGATGGAAAGATTTCTTCAGAAAGAGTTGAGGAAATTAATCAAAGAACACGAGATGGTGGTGCGGAAATAGTTAAATATTTAGAAAAAGGATCAGCCTTTTATGCACCAGCAGCTTCAGGTGTTCAAATGGCAGAAGCATATTTGAATGATCAGAAAAAATTATTACCCTGCGCTGTACAATTAAATGGAGAATATGGTGTGAAAAATGTTTATGCAGGTGTTCCTGTTGTGATTGGAAAAGATGGTGTAGAAAAAATTGAAGAGATTGATTTAGATGAAAAAGAAAAAAAAGAATTTATGCATTCAATAGATGCTGTAAAAGCTTTATGGGAAGCTGCATCTAAAATAGATCCTGATTTATCTAAATAATAATGAATATTCACGAGCATCAAGCTAAACAAATATTAAAAAAATATGGAGCCGTAGTTCCCGAAGGAGTATTTGCGCTTAGTGTTGATGAACTTATTGAAAAAGCAAAAGCAATCAAAACTGAGAAATATGTACTTAAAGCACAAATCCATGCTGGAGGTAGAGGAAAAGCAGGTGGTGTAAAAATTTTAAACTCTATTGAGGAACTAACAGTAGCAGCTAAAGAATTACTAGGAAAAACACTAGTTACTCATCAAACTGGCCCTGAAGGTAGAGAGGTAAAAAGATTATACGTAGAAGAATCATCAAATATAGATAAAGAATTTTACTTATCCTGCCTGGTTGATAGGGCAAGTTCTAAAATTGCATTTATATCAAGTGACCAAGGAGGGGTGGACATTGAAGAAGTTGCAAGCAGTTTACCTGAAAAAATTATAACTACAAAAGTTGATATGGGTGATGAAATTTCTGATTCAGATTGTGAAAAAATAATTAATATTTTTAATTTAAATGAAAACACAAAAAAACAAGCAATAACATTAATTAAATCAATCTATAAAATGTTTGTGAGTACTGATGCAAATATGGTTGAAGTAAATCCATTAATTTTGACAAAAGAGGAAAAAATTGTTTGTTTGGATGCAAAAGTTAATTTCGATTCTAACGCTTTATTCAGGCATCCAGAAATTGTTGAATTAAGAGATTTAAATGAGGAAGATCCTACCGAGATAGAAGCTAGCAAGCATGATCTTGCATATATCAAGCTAGATGGAAGTATAGGCTGTATGGTGAATGGAGCAGGATTGGCTATGGCAACAATGGATATAATTAAATTGTATGGTAAAGCGCCAGCAAATTTTTTAGATGTAGGCGGTGGTGCATCCAAAGAAAAAGTATCTGCTGCATTAAAGATAATTCTTTCAGATAAAAATGTTAAAGGTATTTTAATAAATATTTTTGGAGGAATTATGCGATGCGATGTTCTTGCTCAAGGAGTAGTTGATGCAGCTAAGGAAATAAATATAAGTGTACCTTTAGTTGTACGATTAGCAGGTACAAATTTCAAGGAAGGAAAAGAAATTCTTGATAATTCTGGATTAAAATTAATTTCCGCAGAAAATTTAGATGATGCTGCTAAGAAAATTGTTGAGGCGATAAAATAAAATGTCGGTTTTGGTAAATAAAAATACTAAAGTAATTTGTCAGGGATTTACTGGCTCACACGGAACATTTCATTCAGAGCAGGCTATAAAATATGGAACAAATCTTGTTGGTGGAGTTACGCCAAAGAAAGGTGGACAAAAACATTTAGACAGACCAGTTTTTAATAGCGTTTTAGAAGCAAAAAATGAAGTTGGCGCTGACGCAACTATGATTTATGTACCTGCTAAATTTGCTGCAGCAGCAATCATTGAAGCTATTGATGCATCAGTTGAGCTTATTGTTTGTATAACAGAGGGAATTCCAATTCAGGATATGCTTAAGGTAAGACAAAAATTAACTGGCTCTAATAGCAGATTAATTGGACCTAATTGTCCAGGAATAATCACACCAGATGAATGTAAAATTGGGATTATGCCAGGAAGTATTCACAAAAGAGGAAGTGTTGGAATTGTATCAAGGTCAGGAACATTGACATATGAAGCAGTAGCACAAACTACTGAAAATGGACTGGGTCAATCAACTTGTATTGGTATTGGTGGTGATCCTATTAATGGAACAAATTTTATAGATTGTTTAGATTTATTTTTAAATGATTCTGAAACAGAATCTATTTTAATGATAGGTGAAATTGGAGGAACAGCCGAAGAAGAAGCAGCTGACTTTATAAAAAATCATAAGATTAAAAAACCAATTGTTGGATTTATTGCTGGAATTACCGCTCCTCCAGGAAGGAGAATGGGGCATGCTGGTGCCATTATATCAGGTGGCAAGGGTGGAGCTGAAGATAAAATAAAAAAAATGGAAGAATGTGGTATTACTGTTGCTAAATCACCCTCAATTATTGGAAAAACTTTATTTGATAAACTGTCTAATTGAAAAAAAATATTAGAGGGATATATTAAATAAAAAAGATGTCTTCATCAAAAAATCTTGATTTCGAAAAAACTTCATTTTTAAACAAATCTAATAGTGCATTTATAGAAGAAATGTATTTAAAGTTTGTAAATAAAGATGCTGATCTTCCAGAAAGTTGGGCAAATTATTTTGAGGGAATTGGTGAAGAATTAAATGTTATAGCAAAAGAAATTAATGGTCCATCATGGGGACCTACTAAAAAAAAGATTGATATTGATGAATTACAAAAAAAAATAGAAGAACAAGATAAAAATGATTTTAATAATGTCAAATTAGACACTTCAGAAAAATTTAATTTTCAATTACTTGCTGACTCAAATAAAGATTCTATTAGTGCTGTAGCATTAATTAGAGCATATAGACTAAGAGGACATTTATTAGCGGATCTTGATCCTTTAGAAATGAGAGAGTCAGAATATCTAGATGAGCTTCATCCAGATTTTTACGGTTTTAAAAAAGAAAATTACAATAAGAAAATTTTTCTAAACGGGGTAATCAATCGTAAATATGCAAATATAAGAGAAATACTTAAGTTTATGAAGAAAACTTACTGTGGAAAAATAGGTTATGAATTCATGCATATTTCAAACCCAGATGAAAGAAAGTGGTTTAGAGACAGGATAGAACAAGACAAAAATGCACTCCAATTTACAAAAAATGGTAAAGAGGCAATTTTAAATAAATTGGTACAGGCAGAAGGATTTGAAAAATTTTTAGCTACAAAGTATGTGGGAACAAAAAGATTTGGTTTAGATGGTGGCGAAAGTTTAATACCTGCTCTTGAACAAATAATAAAAATTGGTGGTCAAAATAATATAAAAGAAGTTAAAATAGGTATGTCTCATAGAGGTAGGCTTAACGTTTTGGCAAACGTTTTACAAAAATCTTACAAAAAAATTTTTAATGAGTTTGCTGGTGAGTTTAGTACTGATTCTGAAGATAGTGCTGGAGATGTAAAATATCATCTTGGAGCATCATCAGATAGAGAGTTTGACGGAAACTCTGTGCATGTCAGTTTAACAGATAATCCTTCTCATTTAGAAGCTGTTAACCCAGTTGTTTTAGGTCAAACAAGAGCCAAACAATTTTTTCATAAAGACCGGGAAAGAAATAAAGTTATACCCATTCTCATTCATGGGGATGCAGCCTTTGCTGGTCAAGGAGTTGTGGCAGAATGTTTTGCAATGTCTGGACTACCAGGACATAACACTGGAGGAACAATTCATATTATTGTTAATAACCAGATAGGATTTACTACTAGTCCAAGATTTGCGAGGTCTTCACCTTATCCATCTGATGTTGCAAAAATGGTAGAGGCTCCAATTCTTCATGTTAATGGTGATGATCCAGAAGCAGTTGTTTATGCAACTAGAATAGCAACAGAATTTCGATTAAAATTTAATAGAGACGTTGTAGTAGATTTAATTTGTTATAGAAGATTTGGACATAATGAGGGAGATGAACCTTCATTTACTCAACCTTTAATGTATAAAAAAATTAGATCTCATCCCAGTGTTTACAAAATTTATGGAAATAAATTAGTAAACGAAAAATCTATAACTGAAGAATTATTAAATCAAAATGTTAAATCATTTAAAGATTTACTTGATGAACAATACAAAAGTGCAAAAGATTATAAACCTAAAATAGAATGGTTTGAGGGAACATGGTCAAGATATAAACCTGAAAGAGGTAAAGATAAGAGGGGCATAACGGGTTTCGATGAAAGTAAATTAAAAATAATCTCAGGTAAAATAAATGGTATTCCTAAGGAAAAAAATATTCACAAGACTATCTCTAAAATATTTAATGCCAGAAAAGAAAGTGTCGAGAAAGGTACTGGAATCGATTGGTCTTCAGCTGAATCTTTAGCTTTTGGATCTTTGCTAGAAGAGGGATATCCAGTTAGGCTTGTAGGACAAGACTCTGGAAGAGGAACATTCAGTCAACGACATTCTGTTTTAAGAAATCAAATAGACAATTCTAGGTATATTCCACTGAATAATATTTCTAAAAATCAAAAACAATTTGAAGTAGTAGATAGTTTTTTATCTGAACTTGCAGTTTTAGGTTTTGAATATGGTTATAGTTTAGTAGAGCCAAACACACTTACTCTTTGGGAAGCACAATTCGGTGACTTTGCTAATGGAGCTCAAGTAGTAATTGATCAATTTATTGCATCTGGTGAGAGAAAATGGAATAGAGCATCTGGTATAGTAATGTTGTTACCTCACGGATATGAAGGACAAGGACCAGAACATTCTTCAGCAAGATTAGAAAGATTTTTACAACTATGCTCAAACGATAATATGCAAGTAATGAACTGCACAACCCCAGCAAATTATTTTCATGCTTTAAGAAGACAAATGCATAGGAGTTTCAGAAAGCCACTAATCATAATGACACCAAAATCATTATTAAGAAATAAGTATTGTGTTTCAAATTTAGAAGATTTTAACAAAAAAAATACTTTCCATAGAGTATTGTGGGATCATGCTATAGATCCTAAGTCTAAAGGATTTATTAAACTAAAAGAAAGTTCTAAAATAAGAAAAGTAATTCTTTGTTCTGGAAAAGTATATTTTGATTTGTTAGACGCCAGAGAAAAGCTTAAAAGAGATGATGTATTGATGTATAGAATTGAACAATTGTATCCATTTCCAGCAAAAGCTTTGGTTAAAGAGTTAAAACCCTACGCTAAAAATGCTGAATTCTTTTGGTGTCAAGAAGAACCAAAAAATATGGGTGCTTGGTTTTCAGTTAGAGATTATATCCAATGGACATTAGACACTTTAAAGGCTAATAATAATAAAATTTCTTATATAGGAAGAAGCCCAGACGCAACTCCTGCAACAGGATATGCCAAAAGGCATAATTCTCAACAACAAGAAATAATTAACAAGGTATTTGATTAATTTTAATGAGTGAAAAAATAGTAGTCCCAGTTCTTGGTGAAAGTATAACAGAAGCGACTGTTGCAAAATGGTTAAAAAACGCAGGCGATACGGTCGAAGCAGATGAGCCAATTGTAGAACTTGAGACAGACAAAGTAAACTTAGAAGTGCCATCTCCAATTTCTGGTGTGTTAACAGAGATAAATTCACAAGATGGATCAGTCGTTGAAGTGGGAGCATTATTAGGTTCTGTATCAGCAGAAGGTGGAGCGGTTAAATCTGTGCCAAAAACTCAAAAAGAAATCAAGCAAGAGGAAATAGTTCCTGCAGAGAGCAATGTAATAAAATTAGATGCAAATAAAAAAGAACCAAAAGTATTTGAAGAAAAAGAGATAGAAAAACCTAAAGAGAAACCTTTGGTTTTAACTGAGGAAGTTAAACCAGATGTTGCTCCAAAAAGAGATGTTAATCCAACCTTGTCTCCAGCAGTGAGAAAAATAGTAACTGAAAATAATATTGATATTAATTCAATTCAAGGTTCAGGAAAAGATGGGAGAGTTTTAAAAGGAGATTTAATTGGTTTGATGGGTGCAAATCCAAAACCATCTGAAAGAAAAATTCAATATGGTGAAGAAGAACGAATTAAGATGACTAGGTTGAGACAAACTATTGCAAAAAGATTAAAGCAAGCTCAAGAGAATGCCGCTCTTTTAACAACATTTAACGAGGTTGATATGAGCAGTGTAATGGAAATGAGGAAAGAAAATCAAGAGGATTTTCAATCTCGTTATGGGATAAAATTAGGATTTATGTCTTTCTTTGTAAAAGCATGTGTAGTTGCTTTAAAAAATTTCCCTGCCGTGAATGCTGAAATAGATGGTGATGAGATTATCTATAAAAACTATTACAATATTAGTTTTGCTGTTGGAACAGATAAAGGCTTGGTTGTTCCAGTTTTAAGAAATTCAGATGAATTATCTTTTGCTGATATAGAAAAAAATATTAAAGAAATTTCAGAAAAAGCTCGAGATGGAAAGCTAACAATTGAAGATCTTCAAGGAGGAACATTTACAATAAGTAATGGAGGTGTGTATGGGTCTATGCTTTCAACCCCAATACTAAATTTACCTCAATCTGGTGTGTTGGGCATGCATAATATAGTAGAAAGACCTGTTGTTGTAGATGGTGAAATCAAAATAAGACCAATTATGTATTTAGCATTATCATATGATCATAGAATTATTGATGGAAAAGAATCTGTATCTTTCCTTAAGATGATTAAAGAAAACTTAGAAGACCCTAGAAGGTTGTTTTTAGATATTTAAATGTCAGAAAAATTTCAAGCTGTAGTTATTGGAGGTGGACCGGGTGGCTATGTATGCGCAATCAGACTTGCTCAATTAGGATTAAAAACTGCATGTATAGAATCTAGAGGGTCTTTGGGAGGCACATGTTTAAATGTTGGTTGTATCCCATCAAAAAGCTTACTTAATCTGTCTGAAGAATTTCACAAAGTAAAAAGTTTAGCAAACAAAGGTATTGAAGTTGGTGAAGTAAAATTAAATTTAGACAAAATGATGAAAAGCAAAGATAAAGCTGTAACCGTTCTTACAAAAGGTGTTGAATTCCTTTTGAAAAAAAACAAAGTTACTTACTTTAAAGGACACGGAAGTTTTAAATCTAAAAATGAAATTTTAATAAAGGATGATAAAAATAAAGAAACCATCATCCAAACAGAAAAAACAGTTATTGCAACAGGATCAGTTCCAGTTTCATTACCAGGAATAGAAATAGATGAGAAAACAATTGTCTCATCAACAGGTGCTTTAAAGTTAGAAAAGGTACCTAAGAAAATGGTTGTAGTAGGAGGAGGCTATATAGGATTGGAGATGGGATCTGTATGGTCAAGACTTGGAGCAGAGGTACAAGTTGTTGAATTTTTAGATCATATTACACCTGGAATGGATAAAGAGATCTCTTCAGAATTTATGAAAATTTTAAAAAAACAGGGAATGAAATTTAATATGCAAAATAAAGTTGAAACAATTAAAAAAAGTGCAGCAGGTGCAGTGGTGTCAACAGTAGATAAAGATGGTAATAAAAATAATTTTGAGTGTGATGTTGTTTTGATTTCTGTTGGCAGAAAACCTAATACAGATGGTTTAAATTTAGAGTCTGTAGGAATAGATGTTGATGAAAGAAATAGAATTAAAACTGATAAAATTTTTAAAACTAACGTTGAAAATATTTATGCAATAGGCGATGTAATTGTTGGTCCAATGCTTGCACATAAAGCGGAGGACGAAGGTATAGCAGTTGCAGAAAACATAGTTGGTCAATCTGGACATGTAAATTACGATACAATCCCAGGAGTAGTTTATACAACACCAGAAGTAGCATCAATCGGTAAAACCGAGGAACAATTAAAAGAATTGAATAAAAAATATAAAGTAGGCAAATTTTCATTTATGGCTAATTCAAGAGCCAAGGCCATAGATGATGCAGAAGGTTTTGTTAAAATTTTAGCTGATGAAGAAACTGATAAAGTATTAGGTGCACATATAATTGGACCTCATGCAGGAGAATTGATTGCAGAGATTGGTGTTGCAATGGAATTTGGTGCAAGTGCAGAAGATATAGCCCGAACTTGTCATGCTCATCCAACTTTTTCTGAAGCAGTTAAAGAAGCCGCATTATCAGTAGATAAAAGAGCAATACACTCTTAATTTTTTTTTAAAGCAAATAACCAAGCTCTTTCATTTCTTTATGAAATTTATTCTCCAACTCTTTTATAATATCTTTATTTGATATTGTTTTCCAATCATTCTTTGGTCCCAAATGAAAAAAATCTTTTTTTTTATTTAAAGTTTCATAAGCATTTTCTTTAAATCTTCCTTTGTTTTCAAGATTTTTTAAATAATTAAAACTTGTGGTTTCAAGTATATTTTTTATTTTTTCTGAAGATGTTTTTATGTTTAAAAATTTTTTTAAAAAATTAATTATTTTATTTAGTTCAATTTCTGTGTTTTTAATTAAGTCTTCGTACTTAATTAATAGAAAATTATTACTTTTTATTTTCCAAAAATTGTAGTGTTCTCCCCAAGTTCCTAGCAAAGCTTTTATACTATTATTTTTTAACTCACCATTTTGTTTGTATCCAGCAATAAATTTTGGTGTAGTTAAAAATTTTTTTGATTCTTCTAATGATTTACTATAGTGGTTAGAAATTGAATTAAGCAAATTTCTTGGATCTCTTACTATATAAATTGTAGCCAAAGTATTTTCATTATTAGTAAAATTATAATTATCAACTTTACAATTTAAATGATGTGTTTTTAAAATTTTAATTTTATTATCAAGATTTATTAATTCTTGTGAGCGTATCCAATATTTTTTTATTTCATTGAAATTTCCAAAATCATCAGTAAAGTTTTCAAAATAAGGTTTGTCAGGAAATTGTCTAATATTTTTAATTAATTCAAAATCAAATTTTCCATTTTCACTATATAACAAAGCAGAAATCATAGATCTTACCCAGGTGTTTCCACTTTTTGGATAGGATGCAAGCCAAATGATCATCCGAAATTATAATAATTTAAGCATATAAAGCAATAATGATAAATTTAGATTTTATTATTAATAGAAATTTAAATATATTATTTAATGCACTATTTATTAATTTTCATAATATTAAAATATGAAATATCCAATTTTATTACCTAATATTTTTAATCATCCTTTTACTTATGAAAGCAGCTTAAATCTTAAAGCTGGCGATTATGTTTTGATACCTTTTGGAAAATCTAAAATTACTGGTGTCGTTTGGGATGAATTTGAAAAAGAAAATAATAAAAATTTTAAGACTAAAAATGTAATAAGGAAATTAAATGTTACTCCATTAAAAAAAAATACAATTAATTTTTTAAATTGGTTTGCAGAATATAATCTTGTCCCAAAGGGTATGGCATTAAAGTTAGTGCTTTTAAGTAGTAAGGCAATAGAAAAAAAAGAAACTCAACTTTATCAAATATTTGATAGTAAAATTAAACAAAACTTAATCAAGCTATCTAGTGATCAAAATAAATCTCTAAAAAAAATGAATATTTCAAATAAAAAATTTAGAGTTCATGTTTTACAAGGCACAACTGGATCAGGAAAAACTTTAGTTTATTTTGAAGCGTTAAAACCACTGATAGAGAAGGGTTTTCAAGGATTAATTTTATTGCCAGAAATAGGTCTTACTAATCAGTTTGAACAAAAATTTTTAGAATATTTTGGTTTTAAACCAGCAGTTTGGCATTCAGGTATTTCAAAAAAAAAGAAAGAATTAATTTGGAGTGGAGTTTCTAATGGTAAAATAAAAATAATTATTGGTGCAAGATCCTCACTATTTTTACCTTTTAAAAAATTAGGAATGATAATTGTTGATGAGGAACATGATCAATCATTTAAACAAGATGAAGGCATAACTTACAATGCTCGTGATATGGCAATTTCTAGAGCATATTTTGAAAACATTCCAATCAATTTGATTACTGCTGTTCCTTCTATAGAAACTTTTGAAAATATTAAAAAAGGTAAATACGAGGTTTCTAGATTAAACAAAAGATTTCAAAACGCAGCATTACCTAATTATGAAATTATTAATTTAAATAATACAAAACTTGAAAAACAATCATGGCTATCAAATAAAATTATCGAAAAAGTAAATTTACATTTAGAAAAAAAAGATCAAGTTTTGTTTTTTTTAAATAGAAGAGGTTTTTCTCCAAATGCTTTATGCAATAAGTGTTTTACAAGTTTTACATGCCCAAATTGTAGTATTAACTTAGTATATCATAAAAATAAAAATAACTTATTGTGTCATTATTGTGGGTATAAATCTGATCTTAAAAGGAATTGTACAAAAGAAGGTAATTGTGAATTTATTTTTAGTGGCCCTGGTGTTGAGAGAATTTCTGAAGAGGTAAAAAGAAAATTTCCTGGAAAAAAAATAGAGATTTTTTCAAGTGACACAATGAATAAAAAAGATTCTAAAGAAAAAATAGATAAAATTATTAATAATGAAACACATATTTTAGTTGGAACTCAATTAATTTCAAAAGGTTTTCATTTTCCAAGCTTAAATTGCATTGTAGTTGTTGATATTGATCTTTCATCTCAAGGGCATGACTTAAGAGGTGCAGAAAAAAATTTGCAGCTTTATCATCAACTCTCAGGACGTGCAGGAAGAACTGGAAAACCAGCAACCGTATATTTTCAAACCTATGAAAATAATACTAAGATGATTTCCGAAATTACAAGTAAAAATCCAGATATTTTTTTAGAAAGAGAACTGGAGATAAGAAAAAAAAATAAACTACCACCATTTCAAAGGTTTATTTCTTTAATCTTAACTGGAGACAATGAAATTAAATTAGAAAAAGAAGCTATTAATTTTAAAAATTTTATTGAAAATAAAATCCAAGGAAAAATTTTAGGGCCAGTGAATGCTCCATTATTTAGATTAAAGAGAAAATTTAGAATTAGATTTTTAATTAGAGGCTTAAAATCTATGAAACTACAAAGCTCTCTTGCAAAAATTATTCCAAAATATAAATTTTCTTCCGGAATAAAACTTTCAGTTGATGTTGACCCAATTAACTTCAATTAACCACAAAAAAGAGACCTTTTTTACGAATCCGCTACTTGAAGACATAAGGGTCATATGCTATTTAGGGCGTGATTTTTAAATAATCTTCAATATTATAGAGGAACCAAGTTGAGTAAAGACACCGGATTTTCAATAACTTCAGCTGAAAGGTATTCTCTTGCGCTTTTTGAACTTTCAGAGGAAAACAATCTTTTAAGTCAGATCGAAGACCAATCTTCATCTATTCTTAATTTAATTGAGCAAAGTGAGGATTTTTCTAACTTGATTAAAGATCCAACTACAAGCCAAGAAGATTTACTAAAAGTAATCAATACAATCTCTGAAAATAATAAATTTGAGTCTTTATTTAAAAATTTTTTAAATTTCTTAATTCAAAAAAGACGTTTCTTTTTTATTGAGCGTATCCTTAAAAGCTTTATTGAAATTTGTTCAAGAAAAAGAGGAGAACTTAAGGCAGAATTAAAATCAGCAAAAGAATTATCTAATGAAGAAATTTCAAAAATAACAGAGGAGTTAACAAAAAATTTTAGCTCAAAAATAAAATTAAACTACAAACATGACGAAAGTTTAATAGGAGGTTTGGTAGTACAAGTTGGAAGTACTATGGTCGATACCTCGATTAAAAATAAATTACAACAAATCGAAAATAGAATGATAGAGGCATAAATGGAAATAAATCCTTCAGAAGTTACAAAAATATTAAAAGAACAAATCAAAAATTTTGGTGATAAAGCGGAAGTCACAGAAGTTGGTCAAGTTTTATCAGTTGGAGACGGTATTGCTAGGATTTATGGTTTGGATAATGTTCAAGCTGGTGAAATGGTAGAGTTTGCAGATGGTTCAAAAGGTATGGCTCTTAACTTAGAAAGTGAAAATGTTGGTGTTGTAATTTTTGGTGATGACAGAAATGTTAAAGAAGGTGACGTAGTAAAAAGAACGGGTAATATTGTAGATACCCCAGTTGGTAAAGAATTACTAGGTAGAGTAGTAGATGGTTTAGGAAATCCTATTGATGGAAAAGGACTATTAGATAAAGGAATTAAAAAAAGTAGGGTTGAAGTTAAAGCACCTGGTATTATTCCACGACAATCAGTTAGTGAACCAATGCAAACTGGTCTTAAATCAATTGATAGTCTAGTACCAATCGGAAGAGGGCAAAGGGAATTAATTATTGGTGATAGACAAACTGGTAAAACAGCAGTTGCAGTAGATGCAATTATTAATCAAAAAAAAATCAATGAATCTGGTGACGAAAAACAAAAACTGTATTGTATATACGTTGCAGTTGGACAAAAAAGATCAACAGTAAGACAAATTCAAAAAACATTAGAAGAAGCTGGAGCTATGGATTACACAACAATCGTTGCTGCTACTGCATCGGACTCTGCTCCTTTGCAATTTTTAGCTCCGTATACAGGTTGTACCATGGGTGAGTATTTTAGAGATAATGGAATGCATGCGTTAATAATTTATGATGATTTGTCTAAACAAGCAGTTGCTTATAGACAAATGTCATTGCTATTAAGAAGACCCCCAGGACGTGAGGCTTATCCTGGAGATGTGTTTTATCTTCATAGTAGATTACTTGAAAGAGCAGCTAAGTTAAGTGACGAACATGGTGGTGGATCACTTACTGCACTTCCAATTATTGAAACACAAGGTGGAGACGTATCCGCGTTCATTCCAACTAACGTTATTTCAATTACAGACGGACAAATTTTCCTTGAAACAGAACTATTTAACCAAGGTATAAGACCTGCAATTAACGTAGGTTTGTCAGTGTCTAGGGTTGGTTCATCAGCTCAAACAAAAGCGATGAAAAAAGTTTCTGGTTCAATGAAACTAGAGCTAGCTCAATACAGAGAAATGGCAGCTTTTGCTCAATTTGGATCTGATTTAGATGCATCTACTCAGCAACTCTTGAATAGAGGCTCTAAACTAACTGAACTTTTAAAACAAAAACAATATTCACCTATGACTGTTGCAGAACAAGTTATTTCAGTATTTTGTGGAGTGAAAGGTTATCTGGACGATATTGATCTAAAAGATGTTGCTGAATTTGAGAGCAAGATTATTGAAAAATGTAAATCAGATAAGCCTGAAATTATCGAGTCAATTTTAACTTCAGGAAAACTTGAGGAAGATAAAGAAAAATTACTTGTTGAGGTAATCACACAATTAAAAGGAAATTTTAAATCTTAATAATTTATGGCAAGTTTAGACGACTTAAAAAAAAGAATAGCTAGTGTAAAGTCTACACAGAAAATTACTAAAGCTATGAAAATGGTTGCAGCAGCTAAATTAAGAAGAGCCCAAGAAAGTGCTGAGAAGGGAAGGCCATATTCTGAAAAAATGAATAATGTTATATTAAATTTATCAAATGGTATATCTGATAAAGAAAATGCACCAAAGTTATTGTCAGGTACTGGTCAGGAAAAAACTCATCTTTGTGTAGTGATGACTTCTGATAGAGGTTTATGTGGTGGATTTAATTCTAATATTATTAAAAAAGCCAAAAGTTATTTTGCAAAAATTTTAGATGAAGGCAAAGAACTTAAAATTATTACAGTAGGCTCAAAGGGAAATGATCAACTAAAAAGAGTTTATGGTAACAAAATAATTGAAAATATTTCTTTCAAAGAGTCTAAAAATGCAAATTATTTCGATGCTGATAAAGTTGGGAAAATGGTAATTGAAAAATTCGAAGCAGGTGAATTTGATGTTTGTACAATTTTTTATAACCAATTTAAAAATGTAATTACTCAAATTCCTCAAGCACAGCAAATAATCCCTTTAAATAATGAAGGAGAAGAAAGTAGTTCAGAAGAAAGTTACGAATTTGAACCGGATGAAGATGAAATTTTAAGCAATTTATTGCCAAAGAATATTTCTACGCAAATATTTAAAGCAATGTTAGAGAATTCAGCTAGCGAGCAAGGGTCTAGAATGAGTGCAATGGATAATGCAACCCGAAACGCAGGTGAAATGGTTGACAAACTTACTATCGAATATAATAGAAGTCGTCAGGCAGCAATTACAAAAGAACTAATAGAAATCATATCAGGAGCAGAAAGTTTATAATTATGAGCAAAGGAATAATCACACAAGTTATTGGAGCGGTAGTAGACGTAAAATTTGATGGTGAACTACCAGAAATTTTAACAGCATTGGAATGTAAAAATGGTGATAACAGACTAGTTTTAGAGGTAGCGCAACACTTAGGTGAAACTACTGTTAGAACAATTGCTATGGATGCTACTGAAGGACTAAAAAGAGGTGATAAAGTTACCAACACAAATGCTCCTATTCAAGTTCCGGTTGGGCCTGAAACTCTTGGAAGAATTATTAATGTAATTGGTGAACCAATTGATGAAAGAGGTGAAGTTAAAACTAAAGAAAGTTGGCCAATTCATAGAGCTGCACCTGAATTTAATGACCAATCAACAGAAACTGAAATACTTGTAACAGGTATTAAAGTTATTGATTTGCTTGCACCTTATGCAAAAGGTGGAAAGATCGGATTATTTGGTGGAGCAGGTGTAGGAAAAACAGTTTTAATTATGGAATTAATTAATAACGTTGCAAAAGCTCATGGTGGTTTTTCAGTTTTCGCGGGAGTTGGAGAGAGAACTAGAGAAGGAAATGATCTTTATCATGAAATGATAGAATCTGGAGTAATTAAAAAAGAGGGAGCCGGTTCAAAAGCTGCTCTAGTTTATGGACAGATGAATGAACCTCCTGGAGCAAGAGCAAGAGTTGCACTTACAGGATTAACTGTAGCTGAATATTTCAGAGATCAAGAAGGTCAAGACGTACTTTTCTTCGTAGATAATATTTTTAGATTTACTCAGGCAGGATCAGAGGTTTCAGCTTTGTTAGGAAGAATTCCATCCGCTGTTGGATATCAACCGACATTAGCTACTGACATGGGTAACCTACAAGAAAGAATTACGACTACAAACAAAGGGTCGATTACATCTGTACAGGCAATTTATGTGCCTGCTGATGATCTAACAGATCCTGCTCCAGCGACATCGTTTGCTCACTTAGATGCAACGACTGTACTTTCAAGACAAATTGCGGAAATTGGTATTTATCCTGCAGTAGATCCGCTTGATTCTACATCAAGAATTTTGGATCCAAGAATTGTTGGAGATGAGCATTATAGAGTAGCAAGAGATGTCCAAAGAATACTACAATCATATAAATCACTACAAGATATTATAGCTATTCTTGGTATGGACGAGTTATCTGAAGAAGATAAACTAGTTGTAGCAAGAGCTAGAAAAATCCAGAGATTTTTATCTCAACCATTCTTTGTTGCAGAAGTATTTACTGGTTCTCCAGGAAAACTTGTTGATCTTGACTCAACTATCAAAGGTTTTGATGCAATCTGTAAAGGTGAGTATGATCACTTACCTGAAGCTGCTTTTTATATGGTTGGAACAATTGAAGAAGCTATAGAAAAAGCTAAGAAAATGGAACAAGAAGCTGCTGCTTAATGAGCGAAGAGTTTAAAGTTGAAATAGTAAATCCTGAAAAATCTTTTTTAGTAAAAGATGATGTTTCAGAAGTTGTAGTCCCTGCTTTTGAAGGAGAGATGGGAATATTGAAGGATCATATTTCTATTATTTCTTTTTTGAAACCTGGGATAATTAAAATTTTATCAAAATCAGGTGATGAAAATTACTATGTTGAAGATGGAATTGTTGAGTTCAAAAATAACAATCTATCTATTTTAACAAGTACAATTTTTAATCTTGTTGATATGGATAAATCAAAGCAACAAGATTTACTTAAACAGGCAGAAGAAGAGGCTAATAAAACAGATATTAATGATCAATCTAAATATTTAGCAGATCAAAAAGTTGAAGTTTTAAAAACTCTAAATTAATTTTTTTACTTTTTCTTTAAGTTCTTTGTAAACATGATGTTTAAAATCAACCACAACATCAGTAATTAAATCTAAGTCAATCCACTTCCAATCTAAAAATTCTGGATTAGATGTATTAATATTTATTTCATTATCATTTCCAATAAATCGCATTAAAAACCATTTTTGCTTTTGACCTTTGTATTTACCTTTCCAAATAATACCTAGTAATCTATCAGGTAAATCATAGGTTAATGTACCATCTAATTCTTTTATAAGTTCTACGTTTTTAATACTTGTTTCTTCCTCTAGTTCTCTAAATGCAGCTTTTAAATTATCCTCTCCCTCATCAACACCACCCTGAGGCATTTGCCAAAAATTTTTAGGATTATCTATTCTTTTTGCTACGAATACTTTATTTTGTTTATTCAACAATACTATTCCGACCCCACTTCTCAGTGGTAAATCTTTAAAATTTTTATTCATATTATCCGTTAAGTAATTTAATAGCGTAATTTAACTGATTATCAGTATCAGTTTTTATTCTAAAATCATCACCTTCTTCATTTACTTCAATATCTGGTCTAACTCCTACTTCAGAAATAGATTTTCCAGAGGGAAGATAATATTTTGCGACAGTTAATCTGATAGCTCCACGATTTTTTAAAGGAATAATTGATTGCACAGAACCTTTACCAAAGCTATTTTCACCAACGATGATTGCTCTTTTGTGATCTTTTAAAGCTCCAGCAACAATTTCAGATGCAGATGCTGAACCATAGTTAATTAAAACCAGTAGTGTTTTTCCGTCGGTAATATCTCCTTTTTTTGCAAACCATTTTCTATTTTCAGATTTTTTTCTGCTTTTTGTTGAAACTATTTCTCCATTTTCTAGAAAAAAATCTGTTATCTTTATTGCTTGAGATAAAAGACCCCCAGGATTATTTCTTAAATCTAAAATAAATGAATTTAATTTTTTATCTTTTTTAAGTTTTTTAATTTGTTTTTCTATTTGATCACTACTGTTATCGTTAAATGAAGTAAGCCTGAGATACCCTATACTTTCATCTATAATTTCAGATTTAACAGATTGAACCTGAATAACTTCTCTTATTATATTAAATGTTAACGCTTTTTTTTCACCTCTTCGTCTTACTGTTAACTCTATTCCAGAACCTACAGGTCCTCTCATTAAATCAACAGCTTCACTTAATGATTTTCCTTGAACCTGAACATCATTTATTTTTACTATGTAATCACCAGCTTTTAATCCAGCTCTGGATGCAGGTGTATCATCTATTGGCGAAATTACTTTTACCACACCAGCCTCCATACTAACCTCAATTCCTAATCCACCAAACTCACCACTAGTTTCTGTTTGCATTTCATCAAATATTTTAGGCGACATGTAGGATGAATAAGGATCTAAAGATTGTAAAAGTCCATTGATTGCAGAGTCCATACTTTCAGATTGGTTGAACTCATCAACATATTCTTTATTAATTTTTTCTAAAACCTCACCGAAGAGATCAATTTTTTTATAAATATCAATTTCAGCTGAAATAACTGTTTTATTTAAGCAAAAAATATAGAAAAAAATTAAAAATAAAAATTTAAATTTTTTCATATCATCACTTTTTCTTTTGGAATTAGCTCTGACCAAATTTTCTCTAATTCATAAAATTTTCTTTTTTCTGGGTGAAAAATATGAACAATCAAATCAATTCCATCAACAAGTTTCCACTCTCCGCTTTCTTTACCTTCAATTTTTGAATCTATTACACCATTATTTTTAAGTTTTTCTAAAACTTGTTCTGACAAGGATTGGATATGTCTAGATGAAGTTCCGCTTGCTATGATCATGTAATCAGCCATAGAACTTTTGTCTTTAAGATCAATAGTTACAATGTCTTGAGCTTTATTGAGATCTAGTGTGTTAATTACAATTTCTTTTAAGTCTGAAATTTTGTCCATTAATTGATTTTAGATTATCAAATTTTTCTTAATTGAGAAGATGAAATGTTGACTTTATTAAACTCAATAAACTCTAGATTAGCCTTACTAAGTTGCTTAAATGTCTTTGATTTTAAAGAATTTTTTTTATACCCATGTCGGTCAAAAACTAGAATATTACATTTTTGTGAAATTAATTTAGATTTATGCCATTTATGAAAATTAATAAGGTTGTCGGCACCCATTAAAAAATAAATTTCAATGCTTTTATCTTTTTTTAAATGATTGATTAATTTTATAGTTTTATTTGATTTAATAATTTTTTCATAAAATTTAACTTTAATAAATGAATTTGTACCAATTATTTTTTTACAAAATTTAATTCTGTCAGTAACAGATGTCTTGCTCTCTATTTTAAATGGATTTTTTTTTGTAATTGCCCAAATAACTTTTTCGAGTTTATATCTTTTTTTTGCTTCCTTTGAAATTGCTAAATGTCCTTTGTGAGCAGGATCAAACGATCCACCTAATACACCAATTTTTATTTTTGTGTTATTCAATTTAATTTCTTATTTTACCATTGCTAGTGATTTCATATTTATATGAAATCAATTGATTTAAGCCCACAGGACCTCTTGGTGGTAGTGTATTAGTAGAAATTCCAACTTCTCCACCAAATCCAAATTCACCACCATCAGCAAATTGAGTTGAGGTATTATGCATTGCAATTGAGCTTTTAACATTTTTTAGAAAATATTTTGCTGTCTTTTTATTTTTTGTGATGATGGAGTCAGTGTGCATAGTTCCGTATTTGTTAATATGCTTAATTGCCTCTTCAGAATTTTTAACAACTTTAACAGATACAATTGATGCTAAATATTCAGTTGACCAATCTTTTTCTTTTGCAGGATATACTTGACCTTTGTAATAATTCTTCAAAATCTTATCACCAATTATTTTACAACCATTATTTTCAAGTACCTGCAAAATAGGATTACTAAATTTTTTGACTATATTTTTATGAATAAGAATAGTTTCAGTCGCACCACAAATACTTGTATTTCTTAATTTAGCGTTATAAACAACTTCTTTAGCCATTTTTAATTCTGCATCTTTATCTATATAAGTATGACAAAGTCCCTCTAAGTGCCCAATTATAGGTACTTTGGATAATTCTAAAACTTTTTTAACCAAATTTTTTCCACCACGAGGTATGATGACATCGATATATTTTTTCATTTTAGAAAGCATTATATCTACTAGTTTTCTTTGTTTTGAGTCGATAAATTGAATAAAGTTTTCATCAACTTTATTTTTTTTAAGTGCTTTTCTAAACAACTTAGCTAAAGCTTTATTTGAATTTATGGCCTCAGAGCCTCCTTTCAAAATCACTACATTTCCAGATTTAAAACAAAGACTAGCAACATCTGAAGTTACATTTGGTCTACTTTCATAAATAACACCAATAACTCCAATTGGTATTGATACTCTTTTTATGTTCAAACCATTTGGTCTTTTCCATTTGTCTAAAGTTTTGTCTATAGGATCCCTTAATTTAGCTATTTTTAAAATAGAATTTATAATTCCATTCAATTTATTTTCATTTAAATGAAGTCTTTTGATTAAGTTCTCTTTTAACCCTCTTTTTCTTGCGTAATCAATATCTTTTGAATTTTGATTAATAATAAATTTTTTTTCATTCTTAATTAATTTCGCGTAATCATTTAAGACTTTATTTTTTACTTCAGTTGTAACTTTATACTCACTAGCTTTGCGAGCTTTTCTTCCAATTAAATTCATATATTTAATCATTTAAATTTCCACCATATCATCTTTATGAATAACTTCTGATTTTGCAACATAGCCTAATAATTTTTCAATTTCATTCGAGTGATGACCCATAATTTTATTCACCTCATCAGAAGTAAAGGAACTTAACCCTCTAGCACATTCGTTATTTTTTTTATCTAATACTTTAATATGATCACCTTTGTTAAATCTTCCCAAAACTTTTTTAATTCCTGCTGCTAACAAACTTTTTCCAGATTTTAATGCTTTTTTAGCACCATCATCAATTATTAATGCTCCTTTAGGTGCTACAGAACTTATTATCCATTTTTTTCTAGCATCTAACTTTGAAATTTTTGGACTTAACCAGGTGCAGTTATTTTTTTCAATTATTTTTGAGATAGGATTTGAATATAGTCCATTTGCAATAACCATACTAGTACCAGCAAGCTGACATATTTTTGCTGCTTCAATTTTTGTATGCATACCACCACTTCCATATTCATTTACGCCTTTAATATAAATTTTTTTTAGATCTTTATTTAGGTCATCAATTTTGTTTATTAGTTTAGCATCCTTAAAAATTTTAGGATTTTTTGTATACAAACCATCAACATCAGATAATAAAATTAAGGTATCTGCGTTTGTAATTTGCGCAACCCTAGATGCCAATCTATCATTATCTCCATATTTTATTTCACTCGTTGCAATAGTATCATTTTCATTGACCACAGGAATAAAACCAAGTTCAAAAAGATTATCAAAAGTCCGTTTTGCATTGAGAGATCTTCTTCTTTCCTCAGTATCTTCTAATGTAAGCAAAATCTGAGAAATATTTAATTTATATTTTGCGAAAGTTTGAGAAAATAAATTCATCAGCTCTATTTGACCAATAGAAGCAATAGCTTGACTCTTATCTAATTTGATATTTTTTTTGTTATAATTCATTTTCTTGCAACCCAAAGCTATAGCGCCAGAGCTAACAATAACTACTTTTTGATTTTTATCTCTTAATTTTTTAATATCTTTTGCAAAACTAGATAACCATTGTCTCCTAATTTTTTTATTTTGATCAACTAGAAGAGATGATCCAATTTTGACAACAATTATTTTGGAGTTTTTAAGATACATAAGACAAAAGTTTTGCTTTAATTTTTGATACAGATCCTTTTTCCAGAGTTGTCATTGTCATAATCTCACAATTTTTACCTTTTGAAAAATGATCTATAACTTCATTTGCTGTTTCTTCATCAATCAAATCAATTTTATTAAGCACAATTAGTTCTTTTTTTTCTAATAACTTTGCACTGTAGCTTTTTAATTCATTTTTCACCTGATTATAAGACTCATTCAGATCTAAGTTGGTCACATCGATTAAGTGTAGTAAAGACTTACATCTCTCTATATGTTTTAAAAACTGTATTCCTAAGCCTATACCTTCATGAGCTCCTTCAACTAATCCTGGAATATCTGCAATGGTAATTTCTTTATCATCGTAAGAAGCCACTCCAAGGTTTGGATTAATAGTTGTGAATTTGTAATTTGCAATTTTTGGATTTGCGTTTGTTAATGCTGCTAATAAACTTGATTTTCCTGCATTTGGTAATCCAATAATACCGATATCAGCAATTGTTTTTAATTGAAGCCATATTGTAAATTCTTCTCCGATAGTGCCCTTAGTAAATTTTCTTGGAGCTCTATTTGTAGAACTTTTAAATCTTGTGTTTCCTAAACCTCCTTTTCCACCAGCAGCTGCAACATATTCTTCACCTTTTTTATTAAAATCGAAAAGAAGAGTTTTGTTATCCTCTTCAAATACCTGTGTACCTAGAGGAACTTTTAAAATTAAATCTTCACCACCTTTTCCTGTTCGGTTTTGACCAGAACCATTTTCTCCACGTTCGGCTTTGTGGTGTTGTTGATATCGATAATCAATAAGGGTATTTAAATTTTTTTCTGACTTTAAAATAATTGATCCACCTTTTCCACCATCTCCACCATCTGGTCCACCAAACTCAACATATTTCTCTCTTCTAAAACTAGGAGATCCATCTCCACCGTTTCCAGCTTTAATATAAATTTTAACTTGATCGAGAAATTTCATAATACAACATCTATTTTAATTGGTTGTACTATTAATTGGGCTTTACAGAAACGAAAGTTCTATCTGATTTAGATTTTTTGAAGACAACTTTTCCTTTAACAACCGAAAATATTGAATGATCTTTACCCATACCAACATTTTCACCTGGAAAAATCTTAGTTCCTCTCTGTCTAACAATTATGTTTCCAGGAATTACTGTTTCACCACCATACTTTTTTACACCAAGTCTTCTACCTGCACTATCTCGTCCGTTTCGTGATGATCCACCTGCTTTTTTTGTTGCCATAATTTACCTAATAACTATTTGCTTACTGCTTCCTTAACTTCTTCTTTTTTTGAAGTTTTAGAGATTTTTTCAGCTTCTGATAACACCTTACCATCTTTTGAAAAAATTTTGTTAATTCTTATCATAGAATATTCTTGTCTATGCCCATTTTTTCTTCTTGAATTTTGTCTTCTTCTTTTTTTAAAAATTAAAATAGTTCTATTTTTGCTATTTTTAATTAAATCAGCTTCTACTTTTGCACCCTCAACATTTGGAGTTCCAATTTCAATTGATTTGTCATCACCGTATGCCAAAATTTCATTAAACTCTATCTTAGTCTCTGGTTTAGAGTCTGGTAGTTTTTCAATCTTTAGAATTTCTCCAGATTTTACTTTGTACTGTTTTCCACCTGTTTTTATTACTGCGTATGACATAGTATGATTTTATTTAAAATTAAAGCAATATAGTTGTAGTCAGCCTTTAGTCAAGCCGAATTAATTAGAAATTATCCTTAAAATCTCTTAATTTTGAAAAGGTTTTAACATCTTTTGCTCTTAAAAATATATTACACTCTAATTCCTCTTTTAAAGTTGAGGGTATTGTAGGAATTCCATCTTCTCTTAATTTTTCTATTTTTTCTATTTTTTTTTGTAAATCTTTGTTCTCATGATCATATTTTTTACAAAATTTTGCATTGTTAAGAGTGTATTCATGACCACAATAAATTTTTGTATCTTTTGGTAATAATTTAATTTTGTTTAAAGATTCAAACATTTCTTCATAAGTGCCCTCAAATATTCTTCCACAACCAAGTGAGAAAAGTGTATCTCCAGTAAAAACTAATTTTTCTTTAAAAAAATTAAAACAAATATGGCCTGAAGTATGTCCAGGTATATGCATAATTTTAGCTTTAAAGTTTTCAGCTTTCCATATTTGATTATCTTCTAACATTATGTCTATCCCTGGTATTCGTTTCGAGTCTCCTTTAAAACCAATAACGATTGATCCATATTTTTTTTTTAATTCTTGATTTCCTCCGATATGATCATAATGATGATGAGTATTAAGGATATATTTTAGTTTTATATTGCTATTTTCTAGGAAACTTATTATTGGTTGAGACTCACTAGGATCTACAACACACGCAGAATTATTACTTTCATCTATTATTAAATAGCTATAGTTGTCTTGAAGACAAGGTATAATTTCAATACGCATTTTATTTTTCTATCAAAAATATACCAAGATCTGCAAACAAATTTTTAATACCTAAATTACTCTCATTAATTATTGATGTATTAACATTGTTTAAAGCAAGTGATTTAAAAATCTTAATATCTCTCGATTTTACAAAGTGAAAAAAATCTTTGATTGTGCACATATGTAAATTTGGTGTATTATACCATTCATCTGGTAATGTTTTTGTAATCGGCATTGTACCTTTTAATAATAAATGAAATCTTACTTTCCAGTATCCAAAATTTGGAATTGTAACTATTGCTTTTTTTCCAACTCTTAAAAGTTCATTTAAAACTAATTCAGGATTAAGAAAAGCTTGAAGAGTTTGACTTAAAACAACATAATCAAATGATTTGTCTGGAAATTGCTTTAAATCTTTTTCGGCATTTCCTTCAATTACAGTTAAACCTTTTGCAATACATTCTTGCACTTTTTCTTTTGAAATCTCTAATCCTCTTATATTTATGTTTTTATTATCCTTTAAAAATTTCATCAAAGTTCCATCAGCACAACCTACATCTAAGACTTTTTTATCTTTTTCAATTAAGTCTGCTATTACTTGAAATTCATTTTTCATAATTAATTTTCTTCATAAGATTTATCTAAAAAGTTTTTAAGTGCATTTAAGAAATCAGGGACGTCTAGTAAAAAGGAGTCGTGACCCTTGTCTGACTTAATTTCCACAAATCCAACATCAGCTCCTATTGAGTTTAAAGCAATCACAATATCTTTATTTTCTTGGGTTGGATAAAGCCAATCTGAGGTAAATGAGATTATAAAAAATTTTGCGTTTGTATTTATAAATGCTTCTGAAAGATTACCTTTGAATTGCTTAGCTAAATCAAAATAATCCATAGCCCTAGTAATATAAAGATAACTATTTGCATCAAATCTATCTACAAAAACTGAGCCCTGATATCTTAAATAACTTTCTATTTGAAAGTCAGCGTCAAATCCAAATTTTAAATCTTCTCTTTCTTGTAACTTTCTTCCAAATTTTTCCTGTAAACCTTTTTTAGATAAATAAGTTATATGAGCTGCCATTCTTGCTACTGCCAATCCTTTACCAGGATTAGTTTCGTTTGATGTATAGTTTCCATCTTTCCAGTTACTATCAGCCGTAATAGCTTGTCTACCTAGCTCGTTAAAAGCAATATTTTGTGCTGAATGACTAGATGTGGTTGCTATTGGTATTACTGTTTTAGACTTATCAGGAAAGTTGCTAATAAACTGAAGGACTTGCATACCTCCCATTGAACCTCCAGTTATAGAAAATAGTTTATCAATACCAAAATGATCAAGTAAATTATATTGAGCATTTACCATATCATTAATAGTGATAACTGGAAAATTTGTTCCAAAAATTTTTTGATCAGGATCTTTATGACTTGGTCCGTATGATCCCATACACCCACCAATTACGTTAGAGCAAATTACAAAATATTTATTTGTATCGATAGCCTTATCAGGACCTACCGCATAACTCCACCAACCCTCTTTGTTGGTTATAGGATTTATCCCGGTTACAAATTGATCTCCTGTTAGAGCATGAAAAACTAATATTGCATTATCTTTTTTTGAATTAAGTGATCCATAAGTTTCATAGGCTATCGGAAAATCTTTTATGGTCTTTCCACAGTCTAATTTTAGCGGTTTCTTTATAATTAATGTTTTTATGTTTTTCTCAGTATTCATAGTTTTTGACTGTTTGAATTGTGAGAAAAAAAACTATTTTAGCGGTTTTTTTTAAGCGCTCGCAATTCAGTTAAATCAGCGCATAATTTTTTTACTAGAACTTATTTATTATGTCAATTTTTTAAAAAATCCTCTTATTCTCTATAAAATTTTGTAATTTTATCTATAAAGAGCACATAAATTAAAAAAATGACAACTCCAAATTTTAAAAAATTTAACATTGAGGCTTATAAGCCCGGTAAATCAAAAGTTAAGAAACATAAGAACGTTATTAAGCTTTCTGCAAATGAGTCTGCTTTAGGCATGAGTCCTAAAGCAAAGAAAATAATATCAAATAAAAATCTAAATTTAGATAAATACCCAGATGGAAAATCTCTTAATTTAAGAAAAGCAATATCCAAAGCTTACAAATGTAATTCTGAGAAAATTATTTGTGGAGCAGGTTCAGACGAAGTTATTCAAATGATATGTCAGTTGTTTTTAAACCCAAAAGATGAGGTTGTGGTACCTGAGTATAGTTTTCTAATGTACAGAATTTATTCAAAAATTGTTGGTGCGAAAGTTGTATTTGCAAAAGAAATTAATTTTAAAGTTTCAGTCAAAGAAATTTTAAAAAAAATTACAAAAAAAACTAAAATTGTCTTTATAGCCAATCCAAATAATCCAACAGGAACTTATTTGACTAAAAAAGAGGTTTTAGAATTAAGAAAAAGATTAAATAAAAAAATTTTACTAGTTATAGATGATGCATATGCGGAATATATGAAAAATAAAGATTATTCATCTGGGTTAGATTTATTTAAGAACAAAGACAATGTTTTCATCCTTAGAACTTTTTCTAAAATGTTTGGATTAGCTTCTCTAAGAGTAGGTTGGGGATACGGATCAAAAAAAATAGTGGATGCACTAAATGTTATAAAACCTCCATTTAATATAAATGGTGTTGCTCAATTAGCTGCCATTGAGTCGCTTAAGGATAAAGTTTTCATAAATAAATCGATTAGACACAATTTATTATATTCTGTAAAAATTAAGAAATTCCTCAAGACATATAATATTTTTTCAAATTCAGTTTCTGCAAATTTTTTATTACTTAATTTTGAAAAATGTAAATATTCAGCAAAATTTCTGTATGAAAAACTTAAAAATAAGGGAATTATTTTAAGATCAACAGAAGATGGTTATCATATAAAGAATAAATTAAGGTTAACTATTGGATCTAAAAAAGAAAACTTAAAATTTATGAGTGTTATTAAGCAAGTATTGAAAAAATGAAAAATATTTTAATTATTGGCTGTGGATTATTAGGTTCATCTTTATTAAGGCGTATTAGTAAAAAAAAAATAGCAAAAAAAATATTTATTTACGAAAAATCAAAATCTAATCTCGCTAAGATTAAAAGATTAAAATTACCTGGAACAATTGTTAAATCATTAAAAGAAGGTGTAAGTAATTCCGATCTAATCATTTTTTGTACACCAATGAGTGAATATAAAAATATTATTTTAAAAATTAATAACTTTATACTATCAAAAACATTGATTACAGATATTGGTTCTTCAAAAATTGAGACTTCTAAAATTATAAATAAATTTTTAAAGAAAGGTGTTCATTGGATTCAAAGTCATCCGATAGCTGGATCAGAGGTCAGTGGACCGGAGCATGGCAAAGAAAATATGTTTACTGATAGATGGTGTATAATAATTAAAGAAAAAAAAATTAAAAAAAATAATATAAATATTCTAACTAAGTTTTGGAAAAAAATTGGAGCAAAAGTAGTTGTTATGAGCGCTGAAAAACATGACAAAATTTTTTCTATTACTAGCCATTTACCCCACTTAATTGCATATAATCTGGTTAAATCTGCGCAAGATTTTGAAAAAAAACAAAATTATGAGCTAATCAAATATAGCGCTGGTGGATTAAGAGATTTTTCTAGGATTGCAGCTTCAAATGAAATCATGTGGAGAGATATTTTTTTTAACAATAAAAAAAATATTTCAAAAGCTATTGATTTATTTATTAAAAATTTAAATCAATTTAAAAAAGATATTAATTCAAGAAATAATAAGTCTATTGTAAAAAAACTTATTCAGACTAAAAAAGTAAGGTCAAAAATCATTAAATTGAAACAGGATATTGATAAGCCTGACTTTGGAAGAAATTAGTATTTTATTCTAGATACTTTTTTTACCTTTAGCTTGGCAGTTTTTTGAATTCTATTAATTGTTTCTATAATTGGCATAATAATTACTTTTCTTTCTGGACCATAAGCGTGAATTAGTTCTTTAGAATTTAAACACATAGCAACATGACCTTTCCAAAAAATAATGTCCCCTTTTTTAAATTTTCTTTTTTTTGAATTATTTTTTGTATATTTCATCTGATCTTTTGTATCTCTTGGATAAAACGAATTATTATAACAAAAAAATATCTGTAATAAGGCCGAGCAATCAATACCTTGAAATGTTTTTCCACCCCAAACATATTTAACATTTAAAAATTTTTTAAATGTTTTTGTAAAATTGTTTTCTCTATGGTTTACTTTTTTAATATCTGCTTTTTTAATCCATTTATTTTTTTCAATCTTTACATAATTCTTATTTTGTTCAAATGCATATAATTTAGACGCAAGAGGAAGCCAAGTATTAGTTCCAATTCCAGGTTTTTTAAAAATCCTTGCTTTTAATGAACTGACTTTATAATTAGGTTTAAATTTTTCTACATATTTTGAATTTTTAATAAACCCTTTATAGTTATCAAATAAGGTTTTAATTTTAATCCAATTTTTATTTTTTGATAAAATTTTGAATTTCTCACCATATAAAATTTGTGAGGTAACTTCCGATTTACTCGAAGGTTTTTTATATATATTTGAATAATTACCTATGAAATAAAAATTACTTTGCACCAATTTTAATTTTGTTTTTTATTAACCATAAACAAATTAGTGAAGGTATAACCATTATTGTGGTTAAAACAAAAAAAGTTCCCCAGTCTCCATTTAACCAATCAACTAATGCTCCAGAAGAGGAAGCAAGTGTTGTTCTGCCAGCAGTACCAATTGAAGCAAGTAATGCATATTGTGTTGCTGTATAAGTTCTATCAACCAATAATGATATAAATGCAACAAATGCTACGGTCGCAAATGCAGCAGTAATATCATCAGCTATAACAGCAATTGCGAATAAAATTTCAGATTTTCCTGTCCATGCTAAAACTGCAAATAAAAGATTTGTTAAAGCCATTAGCCCTCCAGCAAAGAACATCGTTTTAATTGTTCCTGCCCTCATGGCCATTACTCCACCTAATAATGTAAATACAACTGTTGTTATCCAACCAAGTCCTTTTGAATAAATTGCAATCTGACCTTTGGAAAATCCAATTTCTTTATAGAAGACAATTGACATTCTTCCCATGAAAGCTTCACCTATTTTAAACAAAAAGACAAAGCCCAAAATTCCTACAGCAATTGCGAAACCATTTTTTTTAAAAAAACTAATAATAGGCCCACCTATAGTTCCTGTAATATAAGCAATAAAGTTTGTAATAATATTGCTAGAACCAAGTTTTCCCTCAATTAATTTGTCTGTCTCTCTTTGTTTTGCTTGTCTATCCGTTTCAATTGGTTCATGAACAAACATTAACCCTATGTTCATTAAAATAATCAAAACACCTAAAATCAAAAAAGTGGCTTGCCAATAATCTACAATACCTAGATTTTCAAAATATTCTGCCGTGAATAAAGCAACAACTCCTCCTAATTTATAGCCTGTCCACCAGCCAACAACAGCCATAGCTGCACCAGCAGCCATAGATTTTCCTTCATTTTCATTTATTTGCTCAATTCTTAAAGCATCTACAGTTATATCTTGAGTTGCTGATGCAATAGCAATAATTAATCCAACTGTAATTAATAATGCTAAATTTTCTGTAGGGTTTATCACACTCCAAACTAATAAGCTCAATAAAATAATCAATTGCATCAAAACTATCCATCCTCTTCTATGGCCTAGTTTTTTTGTTAGTATTGGAATTTGAATTCTATCAATGATTGGTGCCCACAAATAATTAAAAGCGTATACTCCAAAAATTAAACCTGCCCATCCAATTGTTGACCTGCTTAATCCTTCTTCTTTCAGCCAAAGACTTAAGCTACTTGCAATTAAAACCCAAGGAAATCCACTAATAGAACCTAAAAGCAAAATTCTTATCATTCGAACATCTTTGTAAACTGAAAGAGAGTCTAGCCAAGTTTGTTTTTTTGCTTCTTGCATATTTAATTTCTCCAAAATGATGGTAAGAACAATACTAATATTGCAAACAGCTCAAGTCTACCTAAAATCATACCCACAGTTAATATCCATTTAGAAATGTCAGGTAAAGATGAAAAATCTCCATTTGGACCAATTATTGGCCCTAATCCTGGACCAACATTTGAAATAGATGTTGCTGCTCCAGATATTGCAGTAATAAAGTCAAGACCTGTTAGAGATAATAATGCCGCTAAAATAAAAAATATTACAAAATAAAAATAAATAAAAGATATGATTGAAGAAATAAATTTGTCATCTACAGATCCTTGATCATATTTAATCACAAATATTCCTTTTGGATAAATAATCTTTTTTAGTTGATTTATTATAAATAGATTTAGAATTTGAATTCTAAAAATTTTTATACCACATGTTGTAGATCCAGCACATCCTCCAATAAACATTAGAGCAATAAATATTGTTACAGGAAAGCTTCCCCAACCATCAAATTCAGCATTTACATAACCTGTTCCCGTTAATATTGAAATAGTATTAAAAAAAACAGATCTTAAACTAAAGTTTTCACTATTATTAAACAATAAATAAATTGATAATATAATAATACTAATAATTATTATTTTAACAAACGTCCTTATTTGAATATCATTTAAAAAAATTTTTTTGTTTCCACTTAGAAATTTTATGTATGCAATAAATGGAATACTGCCTAAAATTATAAAAATCATTGACGATATTTCTATAGGAACACTGTTAAAATATCCGATTGATTGATTATAATTTGAAAATCCACCAGTTGCTATCGTTGTCATAGAATGAGTTAAGCTATCAAATTTTCCCATTCCAAATATCCAATATGAAAATCCACAAAGAGCAGTTAAACCTGAATAAATATAAATAAGCCTCAAAGCTATTTCTTTTGATTTAGGTAAAATTTTTTCAGATGAATCGTTGCTAGAAATTTTAAATAATTGCATACCACCAACGTTCATTATAGGCATTAAAGTAATTGCCATTACTATTATACCAATTCCACCTAACCATTGAAGTATTGCTCTCCATAACAGAATACCTTTTGGTGTATTCTCTAAGTTAGAAATAATTGTAGATCCAGTTGTTGTAATACCAGACATACTTTCAAAAAAAGCATCAGTAATTGAAAGTTCCATATTAGAAAATACAAATGGTAAAGATCCAAAAATAGCAATACTTAACCATGACAAAGCAGTTAATAAAAATGCTTGTTGTAAGTTTAATTTTTTATCGTGGTCTAGATTTGAAAGAAAAAATAATGATCCAAAAATAATAGTCACAATAGATGCACCAAAAAATGATGAATCTATTTCAGAATAAATAAATTGTGCAATTATAGGGATGAACATTGAGACACCCAATATTATTTGCAAAATTCCTAATGTAAAAAAAACAGTTTTATAATTAGACATTTTGAAAGAACATTATTTTATGGTAAATAAATTTCAACTCTATAAGAATTAATAAAATCGCTAATTTAAGATTTTAAAAAGATATATTCGTGATTAAAAAAGAAATTTTAGATAAAACAAGTGCTTGGCCTTTTGTTGAAGCAAAAAAATTGCTTCGAGAAAGAAAATCATCTATTGATAAAAAAGGCAAAATTACCCTTCAAACAGGATATGGGCCTAGTGGCCTACCTCATATTGGAACTTTTGGTGAAGTTGCAAGAACTTCAATGATGGTCAATGCTTTAAAGCAACTTACAAATCTACCAACAGAGATAATTACTTTTTCCGATGACATGGATGGTTTAAGAAAAGTTCCTGATAATGTTCCTAATCAGGAATTACTTAATAAAAATCTTCATAAACCATTAACACAAGTTCCAGACCCATTTGAAAAATTTGCAAGTTTTGGAGAGCATAATAATGAAATGTTAAAAGATTTTTTAAATAGTTTTAGTTTTAAATATAGTTTTAAAAGTTCAACATCTTTATATAAAGGTGGTTTTTTTAACCCAACTTTAAAAATTATTTTACAAAATTATGATGGTATAATGAATATTATACTTCCAACTTTAGGCAAGGAACGTCAACAAACTTACTGTCCCTTTTTACCTATTTGTCCAGATACAGGACATGTTCTTGAAATACCTGTTATAGAAATTGATAAAAAAAATTCTAAAATAATTTTTGATAATAAGGGTAAAAAATTAGAAACTAGTATTTTAGATGGAAATTGTAAATTACAATGGAAAGTTGATTGGGCAATGAGATGGTATGCTTTGGATATAGATTTCGAAATGTATGGAAAAGACCTTATTGAAAGTGCAATTTTATCAACTAAAATTATAAATTTAATTGGTAAAAAACATCCATCTGGATTTGCTTATGAATTATTTCTTGATGAAAAGGGTGAAAAAATTTCAAAATCAAAAGGAAATGGTATTACCATCGACCAGTGGTTAAAATATGCCTCACCCGAAAGCTTATCTTTATACATGTATCAAAATCCAAAAAGAGCAAAAAAACTTTATAAAGAAATAGTCCCTAAAGCTGTAGATGAGTACCTCGATAATATTGAAAAATCAAAAAAACAAACAGAACAACAATTAGTAATGAATCCTGTTTGGCATGTTCATAATGGAAACATTCCAAAAGAAGAGATGATTATGACTTTTTCTATGTTGTTAAATTTAGTTGAAACGAGTAATGCTGATAATAAAGATTTATTATGGAAGTTTGTTAAAAAATATAAATCTAATATTCATGAAAAAAACTTTCCAATTTTTGATGGATTAGTTGGTTATGCAATTAAATATTTTAATGATGTTATTAAGGCTCAAAAAAAATATAAAAATCCATCTGAAAATGAAAAATTAGCTCTGCAAGCTTTAGTTAAAACTTTAGAAAAATGTAATGATGAGATGTCTCCAGAGGATATACAAACATTAATTTATTCAACAGGTAAAGAGAATGGGTATGCAGAAAACCTTAGAGATTGGTTTAAGTTAATTTATGAAGTGGTATTTGGCGATGAAAATGGACCAAGAATGGGTTTTTTTATAAGTTTTTTTGGTGTTAAGGAAACAAAAGAGTTGATAATTAGTAAATTAAAATAATGTATTCAAATTTAAGATCTTTAATATTTAAAATAGATCCTGAAAGAGCACACTTTTTAGCAATTCAATCTCTTAAACTCAATTTAGTTTCAAATATATTTGATGAAAACAAAAATGATCCACTTTTAAAAACCAAATTATTTAATCGAGATCTTGATAATCCTATCGGCATTGCAGCAGGTTTTGATAAGAATGCAGAGGTATACAACCCTTTATTTAAATTGGGTTTTGGATTTGTTGAAGTGGGCACGGTTACACCATTAAAACAATATGGAAATGAAAAACCAAGAGTATTTAGATTGGTAGAAGATCAAGCATTAATTAATAGGTTGGGTTTTAACAACCATGGATCAGATACAATATTAAACAGAATAAAATCTAATAAAAAACTAGGTTTACTAGGTGTAAATGTGGGCCCAAATAAAGATTCTAATGATAGATTGAATGATTATTTAATTGGATTAGAAAAATTTTCTGAGGTTGCAGATTATATTACAATTAATATTTCTTCACCAAATACTGAAAATCTTAGAAATTTTCATGAAGAGAATAAATTAAAAGAGTTATTAAAATCTGTCTCAGAGAAAAAAAAAAAATTAAAAACTGAAATTCCTATAGCTGTAAAAATTTCACCAGATATAAATGAAAATCAAATTGGCTTAATTTCAGAAATACTTTTAGAAAATGAAATAAGCGCAATAATAATTTCAAATACTTCCGAAGCTTCTAGGGAAAAACTTCAAAATATACAGAGACATCAAAAAGGTGGTTTATCTGGAAAACCTATTGAAAAAAAATCAAATCTTTTAATAAGTAAATTCTACAATTTAATTAAAGGTAAAATTAAAATAATTGGAGTAGGCGGCGTTGACTCTGGTAAAGCAGCTTATGATAAGTTTTTATTAGGAGCAGATTATGTTCAGTTGTACACCGGTATGGTATTTCAAGGACCTAATATTGCTGGTATCATTAAAAAAGACCTAAAAGAATTACTAATAAGAGATGGTGTTAAAAATTTCACAGAAATTGTGGGAAATAAAACTGTTTCTTAAATGTATTAAACTTGACGCCTTCAATATCTCACCTTATATAGGCACTGTTATTATGTCAAAAAAATGCGAACTTACCGGTAAAATTCCTATGAAAGGTCATAATGTTAGTCATGCTAACAACAAGACTAAAAGAAGATTTTTACCTAATCTTAAAAAAGTAAAATTTACAAGTGAGCTCACTGGAAGAAGTTTAAAACTTACTGTAAGCAACTCAGGTGTAAGGTCAGTTGACAAAAAAGGTAGTTTTGATGAATTTTTAAAAACTGTAAAAAATAAAAATTTATCTCCTAGATTAAAAAAGTTAAAAAAAGTAGTTTTAATTAAATCCCCTTTTAAAAAGAAACCTGTAGCTAAATCAGCTTGATGAACAAATTATTTATCACCCTGTCGATAATGATGGGGGTTGTTGTACTATCTTCTAATTATTTAGTTCAGTTCCCAATAAACTATCTTGGATTAAATGAGATTTTAACTTATGGAGCTTTTAGTTACCCAATAGCTTTTTTAATAACAGATTTAGCAAATAGGTCGTATGGAAAATTATTAGCAAGGCAAATTGTATATTTGGGCTTTTTAATAGGAATTATATTTACATTGTTATTCTCAACTGATTTTGCAGATTTAATTTCTGTTAGAATTGCAATAGGATCAGGGGTAGCTTTTATTACCGCTCAATTGTTAGACATTCAAATTTTTGATCGATTAAGAAAAAAAGAGTGGTTTGTAGCTCCACTTACTTCATCTTTGATTGGATCAACAGTCGATACATTTTTATTTTTCTCAATATCATTTTATGCAACAGGAGTGCCCTGGGTTACTTTATCTTTTGGAGATTTAGCAGTTAAAATTTTAGTTGCTGTAATAATGTTGATACCATTCAGAATGTTATTGAAAATTATTAAACCAATTAAAGTTTAATATAAAAATTTATAAGACAAAATTTTATAAGCTAATTTTGCAACGAGAAAATTATAAGAATTAAATCCTTTAATTGGAGATAGTTCATTAATATCTGCTCCAACAATTTTCGAGTTTTTAGCTGCAATTCTAATTATATCTAATGTTTCGTCCCACAAAAGTCCTCCTGGTTCAGGTGTTCCAGTTGCAGGCATAATACTTGAATCTAGTCCATCTACATCAAATGTTAGATAAACAGTTTTGTTTTTAATCAGTTTTTTAAATTTAGACAAATTCCATTTTTTTTTATCTTTTGCCCAAAAAATATTTATTCTTGAAGAATTCTTTTTTAAAAATGGGATTTCACTTTCCGAGATGTTTCTTATCCCAAATGAAATTAAAGAAACATTTTTATAATCCAAACACCTTCTAATTGCTGACGCATGTGAAAATTTTTCTCCATTATAACTTTGACGTAAATCTGCATGTGCATCAAAATGCAAGAGACAAATATTTTTATATTTTTTAGTAAAAGGAACAATACATCCAGGTGTTATCGAATGTTCTCCACCTAAAGTCATTGGGAAAATTTTTTTATCTAAAATCTCTTTATTAATTTTTGAGATTTTATTCAGGGCTTTTTTAATATTTTTGTCTATTTTAAATGGTTTTAAAGTTCTAATACCTATTTTCTTATAAGGTTCGCAGTTAAGTTCTTCATCATATAGCTCAACTTGATGAGATGCTTTAATAATTTCTTTAGGTCCATTTCTTGTTCCTCCTCCATAACTGACAGTCTTTTCTAATCCAAATGGAACAATTACAGCTTTTTCTTTGAAGCTAAACTTATTATCAATTCCTAAAAATCCGTTTTTATTTGAGAGATATTTCAATTTTATTTAAAAATTTTTGTAAAGTTTTTTCTTGTTCTATTTTTCCACTCACCTTTATGATAAGCATCACTAGCAATTAATGGCAAAACACTAGTTGCTTCTGCAAAAACCATCTGTTCTTTTGTAACATCTACTTTTCCCCATGAGCTTGCTTCTTTCAATGTGGAGCTGCTACACGCACCGTCTCTACTATCAGCAACAGTAATTTGAACAGCATATTTATGCATGTCTACATTTTTTCCTAATAGTTCAGCGCAAATAACAGTATCTTGAATAAAGTTTTTAGGCACACCACCACCAATCATAAATAATCCAGAACCTTTAGACTTGATTTTAATTTCTGTTAGTTCTCTAAATTCTCTAACCGAGTCTATCGTCATATGTTTTTTTGGGTTTTGTTCTTGATGCATAACCAAACCAAATCCTGCACTAGAGTCAGTAAAAGCCGGGCAGAAAATTGGAACATTGTTGTCAAAAGCGGTTTCAATTAAAGAGTCTTTTTTCTTTGAGTTATTTTTTAAATATTTTCCCATTTCATAAATGAACTCTCTTGAAGTATAGCTTTTCGCTTCTAAGTTATTTGCGATTTCACATATAATTTTATCGCACATTTGAAGCTCTTCTTCATCTATGTAAGTATCATAAATTCTATCTATATAGTTGTCCCTCAACTCAGTATCATCTTGAAATTGTGAACCTTGATAATGTTTAAAACCAAGAGCTTCAAAAAAATCCATATCTACTATTGAGGCACCAGTTGCAACAATCGCATCTACCATATTATATTTAACTAAATCTTTATAAATATTCATACATCCAGCTGCAGAAGTAGATCCAGCTAAAGTAAGAAAAATAGTACAGTCCTTATCTTTAAGCATCTCGTTAAAAATATTAGCAGCATTTGCTGTTTCTCTAGAAACAAATGACATTTTTTCCATTGAGGATATAATTTTTCTACTATCAAAAGAAGTTATATCGATGTGCTCAACAGGATTTTTTAAGAAATCTCTTTTACTGTTATGACCTGGATTTTTTTGACTCGACATTAAGCTACCATGTTAGCTTTGTTAATGTCTTTATCATACATTGTCATTATTGGATTATCTTCAACTTCGTAAATTTCATCTGAGTAATAACCATTAAACTGAGTTCTAAATGTCAATCCATATGCCCCAAGTTGACCAAGTTCAATATAATCATTTTCTTTAATATTATTTGGAAGCAAAAAAGGACCTTTCATATAATCCATGCTATCACATGTAGGTCCAAAGAAATCAAAAGCAGTTAATTTTTTTGAAATTATTTTGTTAGAATTTTCTTTAATCATTCTAGATGGAAATACAATATTAGGTGTACCCGCATCAAAAAGAGTACCATAGGTACCATCATTAATATAAAGCTTTTGTTTTTTTCTTAAATTAACTCTTACAACTGTTGAGCCACTTTCTGCAACAAGAGCTCTGCCAGGCTCACAAATAATTTCAGGAAGTTTTTCAAGCTTTAAATTTTCTAAACTCTTATTTATTTCATTAAAATAATTATCTAAAGATTGTGGAATTAAGTCAGGATAGATTGTAGGGAAACCTCCACCTACATTAATATAATCTGGAATAATTTTTGTCTTTTTAATTATATTTCCAATTTCACTAATTCCTTTTGAGTAAGAAATTGGATGCATACACTGCGAACCAACGTGAAAACTTAAACCAATCTTTTTAGAATGTTGTTTTGCAAGTCTTAACAAACCTATTGCTTCTGATGTTAAAGCACCAAATTTTTTTGATAAATCAATTTCTGCATGTTCATTTGAAACAGCAACTCTTACAAATAACTCTAAATCTTTAGCATTATTTGTACTTTCAATTATTTTAATCAGTTCATCTTTAGTATCTAAAGAAAAAGTTTTTACACCATAATTAAAATATGCTTCTTTTATACTTTCTCTGCTTTTAACGGTATGCATATAAGAGCATTTAGCTGTATTGCTAAAATCTCTAATATTTTTAATTTCCTCGATTGATGCAACATCAAATTGCTCAACTCCACTTTCTATAATTGTTTTGATTACCTCTGGTTGTGGATTAGTTTTGACTGCATATAAAATTTTTCCAGGGAATTTGTTTAAGAAAAATTTAACAGCAGATTTAATAGAGTTCTTTCTTATACAGTAAACTGGTTTTTCAGGTTTCAGCTGATTAACTAATTCTTCAACTGATTTAAATTTTTGCATCTTAAATGCCTCCAAAAAAAATTTAATAAAAAAAAGTCTTTTTAAAAAAAACTTTCATATTTTGTCGCATATAAAGAAAACAACACTAATGTAAAGCAAATAATTCAAGCCAGAAATGTTCAAAATTCATATATTGTAATATCTTGTAGAGACCCCATATAAGGGACATGAAAGAAGAAGCAAAACTACAGAATCTCAGCGATTTTGAGAATAAGTCATTATTAATCGTGGATGACGATAATCCCTTTCGTGAGCGTTTAGCAAGAGCGATGGAAAAAAAGGGATTTGAGGTTTTTCAAGCTGAGAGTGTGCAAAGGGGAGTTGAATCTGTAAAAACTAAAAAACCTGGTTTTGCGGTTGTTGACTTAAGACTTGGAGATGGTAATGGACTCGAGGTTGTAAAAGAAATTCAATCTTCAAATAGTAATAGCAGAATTATTATGTTAACCGGTTATGGGAACATCCCAACTGCAGTAGCTGCAATAAAAGAAGGTGCCATAGATTATTTAGCTAAACCTGCTGATGCAGAAGATGTAGAGAAAGCATTATTAGCAGATCCTTCAAAAAAAGCAGCTCCACCAGAAAACCCGATGTCGGCTGATAGAGTTAAGTGGGAACATATTCATAGAGTTTTCGAGTTATGTAATAGGAACGTTTCAGAAACAGCCAGAAGACTTAAAATGCATAGAAGAACTCTTCAAAGAATTCTTTCAAAAAGATCACCTAGATAAATTTTTTAATTTTAATTATTTGCTTAGTCAAAAGAGCTAAAAGCATTATTTTAAAAATCTCAGCTAAAAGAAATGGTTTTGCGCCTAAAGTAAAAACTGGCTTATCCCATCCAACCAATGTTCCAAGCCAAATTAGACCCAAAATATAGATTGTTGAAGTTGCGATAATTAACTTAAATAAAACAAGGAAAAAATTATCATCAATCTTTATTTTAGAAGCTAAGTAACCCGCCGTTAAAAAACCAATTAAATAACCCATGGTTGGTCCGGTAAAGTAAACAAATCCAATACCTTTTTCAGGAGAATTTGAAAATACAGGAAGTCCAGCAATTCCCTCAATTAAATACAGACCAATTGTAGCAAGTGCAATTTTATGACCTAAACTTATTCCTAAAAACAATACAACAAATGTTTGCATAGTCATTGGAACCGGATAGAAAGGAATTTTGATCTTTGCTGATATAGTTAGTGCAATTGAACCAAGAACAATAACAACCAGAGATTTAAATAGTTTAGCTTGCGTGAGATTTTTTGTTAATTCCATTGTTAAATAATACTCAAAATATAAAAAATAATCTACTTCTAATTGTTATAATAATTGAAAGTAAATTTTTTTATATACAGAATATGTTAGCATTGTAATATTTAATAATACTTAATGAATAAAATTCAAAAAACAGATCATTTTTATTTGATTGATGGCTCTGGTTATATTTTTAGAGCTTATTATGCTTTGCCTCCATTGACTAGAAAAAGTGATGGACTTCCAACAGGTGCCGTAAGTGGTTTTTGCAGTATGTTATTTAAATTATTAGAGGACTCAAAATCTGATCAAAACCTACAAAAACCAACACATTTTGCAGTAATATTTGACTCAGCAAGAAAAACTTTCAGAAATGAAATTTATAGTGATTACAAAGCTAATAGGTCAGAGGCGCCTGATGATTTGGCTCCTCAATTTGAGTATATAAGAAAATCAGTACTAGCATTCAATTTACCATCTGTGGATCTTCCTAATTATGAAGCAGATGACTTAATAGCCACATATGTTGATCAAATCCTTAAAAAAGGTGCAAAAGTTACAATTGTCTCATCAGATAAAGATTTAATGCAGCTTTACAAAAAAGGGGTTCGAATTTTTGACCCCATGAAAAACAAATTTATAACTGACGATGATGTCTTAAAAAAATTTGGAGTAGATGCTTCAAAAGTTATTGATGTGCAATCTTTAGCAGGAGATAGTAGTGATAATGTTCCTGGTGTTCCAGGGATAGGTGTTAAGACAGCTGCAGAGCTAATTAACAAATATGGCACTTTAGAAAATTTACTAAAATCTGCTAATGAGATTAAGCAAAATAAAAGAAGAGAAACATTAATAGAAAACAAGGATAAAGCATTAATAAGTAAAAAACTTGTATCACTAGATCACAACTCTCCTGTTAATAGAGAGTTAAGTGAATTTAAATTGCAAAATATAGATAAAGATAAATTATATAAATTTTTAAGAGAAATGGAATTTAACAGGTTGTTAAGTTCTGCAATTTCTGCTTATGGAGAACCTGAACTAGAAAGTAACAAGATTGAAACTCAAAATCTAGAAAAACAACAAACGATAAATAATAAAAATTATTACTTAATTAATAGCTTAGATGAAATTGATAAATGGATAGAAGAGGCAGAAGAAGTTGGTGAAGTTGCTGTTGATACGGAAACAACCTCATTAGATCCTCACCAAGCAGATTTAGTGGGTATTTCTCTCTGTTCTAAAATTGGAAAAGCATGTTACATACCAGTTGGTCATAAGTCACCTAAGTGTCTTAAAAAAGATGCAGTAATTAAAAAATTAAAAAAAATACTAGAAGATCCTAGTATAAAAAAAATAGGTCAAAATATAAAATTTGATTTTATCGTACTTTATAAGTGTGGAATAACGCTTTCATCAATGGAAGATACAATGCTGATGTCTTATGTCTTAGATGCAGGAAAAAATAGACATAATATGGATACTTTATCAGAAATTCATTTAGGACATAAAACTATTTCTTTTAAAGACATGGTAGGAACAGGCAAGAAAGAAATTAATTTTAGCGAAGTAGAATTAGATAAAGCAAAAGATTACGCTGCTGAAGATGCCGATGTTACTTTTAGATTATACAAGAAATTTATCAAAAATTTAAAATCAGAAAAAATGATAAATATCTATGAAATTTTTGAAAAGCCATTAATTAAAATTCTTGCATTTATGGAAATAGAGGGAGTTGAAATTGATAGTAAGTTTTTAAAATCTCTTTCATCTAAATTTGAAAAAAAAATCCAAAAACTTGAAAAAGAAGTATTTAAAATTTCTAAAAAAGAGTTCAATATTGCATCCCCAAAGCAATTAGGAGAGATAATTTATAATGACTTGAAAATAGCTGGTTTAAAGAAAACTAAAAAAGGAAGTTTTGCAACAAGTGCAAGTGTTTTAGAGGATTTAGCTTTTAAAGGTCATGAGTTTCCAAAATTAATTTTAGACTGGAGACAAGTTTCAAAATTAAAAAATACTTATTCAGATGCTTTACCTGAACATTTAAACCCTAATACAAAAAGAGTTCATACTTCGTTTTTGCTGGCTGCTACAACGACTGGAAGACTAGCATCTAGTGATCCCAACTTACAAAACATACCAATTAAATCAGAAGATGGAAAAGATATAAGAAAAGCTTTCACTGCAAAAAAAGGACACCTATTAATTTCTGCGGATTACAATCAAATTGAGATGAGAATTTTAGCAGACCTGGCAGATGTAAAAGAACTGAAAAAAGCTTTTACAAATAAAGAAGATATTCACTCTTTAACAGCTAGCCAAATATTTAATATTGATATCAAAAAAGTTAATCAAGATCACAGACGAAAGGCTAAGGCTATTAATTTTGGAATTATTTATGGAATTTCACAATATGGATTAGCTAAGCAAATAAATGTTTCTAATTATGAAGCTGAGGAATTTTTGAATTCATATTTTGCTAAGTTTCCAGAAATTAAAGTTTATATGGATAATACAATTAAATTTTGTAGGAAAAGTGGATATGTTAACAATATTTTTGGACGAAGATCTCACTTTAATGGAATAAATGACAAAAACTTTAATGTAAGAAATTTTCAAGAACGTGCTGCAATTAATGCTCCCATTCAAGGTTCTGCTTCTGAAGTAATGAGATTAGCTATGATAAGATTGGATAAGAAATTATCAGAGGAAAAAAATTCTAATTCAAAAATGCTCTTGCAAATTCATGATGAATTAATTTTTGAAATTCCAAAAAAAGATGAAAAAGTAATGATTAAATTAATTGAGAAAGAAATGACCAGTGTAGCTCAGAGTGATTATCATTCTTTTTCAACTCCTTTAACAGTTGATATTAATGTTGGAGATAATTGGGGTATGTTACATTAAATTTATAACATTGCCCAAATTAGGACAATTTAGTATTTTTAAACTACTTTATGCAAAAACAAACAATAGCTTTAATTGATGATGATAGAAATATTTTAACAAGTTTGAGTATCGCATTGGAAAAAGAGGGTTTTAAAGTTCAAACATACATTGATGGTGAAAGCGCATTAATCGGTTTAACCAGAATGCCACCTGACTTAGCAGTCATAGATATAAAGATGCCTAAGATGGATGGAGAAGAATTACTAAAAAAACTTCGAAAAAAAACTTCCTTACCAGTAATTTTTTTAACATCTAAAGATGATGAAATTGATGAGTTGTTAGGTCTAAAGCTGGGCGCAGATGATTTTGTAAAAAAATCAGGAGGTTTTTCCATAAAAGTTTTAATTGAACGAATTAGAGTACAGTTAAGAAAAAAAGATTCAAATAATATTCTAGAGGAAAATAAAAGCCTGATATCTCATGGAAAATTAAAATTAGATCCATCACAACTCGAGTGTGAATGGAACGGAAAACAGCTGCCTGATAAATTGACGACAACTGAGTTTTTAATCGTTAAAGAATTGGCAAAGAGGCCCGGTATAATTAAAGAAAGAGCTCAGCTTATGGATATAGCTTACCGAGAGGATACAGATATTGAGGATAGAACTATTGATAGTCACGTAAAACGAATTAGAAAAAAATTTAAAAAAGTAGATCCTGATTTTTCAGCTATTGAAACTAGGTATGGTAGTGGATATAGATGGAATGTTAGCTAATGTTTAGTAAATACTTAAAAACTCTCTCTATATTAAAAAAATTTTTATTTATAAATTTTGTAATTTTTACAATTATTGGATTATTTACATTTATATATCTGCATAATATTCAGCCAAGTTTGATAAAAAAAAAATCTCAAAGTCATTCAAACATTATTAATAACACGATTGATAATATTTTAAGGCTAGATGTTAAATTCGAATCTGATGATATTAGAAGATTTTTATTTTCCACAAGGTTTATTTTTCAAAATTTAGATAGAGTAATATTTTTTGATGATCAACTTAACCTTATTGGAGACACTGATACTTTAGATCTTGATCCAAGATCATTTTCTACAAGGCTCGATAAAATTGAATTTGAAAGTTTAGATAATGAGGAAATAGAAAAAACTATTGAGAATAAAAATATAAAAATTGATGAAAAAAAACCTGTTACATTTAAAGATATATTAAAGAATTATTCTAGTTCTGAAAATTTAGGAACTCCATATACATTTACGCAAGAAGACTTTAATCAATTTAATGTAACAACAATTAAAAATGTTACAAAGAATGAAATTAATCTTGGTTATGTAGCTATTACAGAAAATGCTAATGAAATAAAGACAGCTATAGATGAGAGAAAAGCATTTGTAATTAGAACAGCTATATCTGTAGGATTTGTAATATTAATTTTTTCTTTTGTGTTAAGCAGATATTTCATTAAACCAATACAAAATCTTGTTGGATATACAATTCGTATTAAAGAAAAAAGTCAAGCCAAAATAGGTATCGAAAATCTTAAAAAAAGGAATGACGAATTGGGACTTTTATCTAATTCTCTAGAGGATATGACAAATGAGCTTCAAAATAGAGTTACGCATGCGGAAAACTTTTCAACAGATTTAGTTCATGAGATTAGAAATCCATTAGCATCTTTAAAAAGTGCATCAGAAATTTTACAAGATACAAATGATAACGAACAAAGAAATAGATTATTAAATATACTTAGTCACGACGTACAAAGAATAGAAAGATTAATTACTGATTATTCACAAATATTAAAGGATGAAGTTGCTTTAAGTAAAGAAAAAATGAAAAAAATTAATGTTGAACCTATTATTCAATCAGTTGTCGATGATTATAATAATATCCATCAAGTGAAAAAAGGAATTAAAGTTGAGTATAAAAACGACGGAAAAAAACAATATACAATAAATGGTATAGAAAATAGAATTGAACAGATCATTGCAAATTTATTAGATAATTCAATATCGTTCAGTAAAGATGGTGGTAATGTTTTTGTTGATGTTTCTATTAATGAAAAAAATAAAATATCAATCAAAATTATTGATGAGGGACAAGGATTTAAAGAAAAAGATACATCAAGAATATTTAAAAGATTTTATAGTAATAGACCTGAAAAATTTGGAGAACATTCAGGCCTAGGTTTAAATATAGTAAAAAATTTGGTTGAACTTCATGATGGTGAAATTGTAGCATCTAATCGTATTGATAAAGAAGGAGCAATGATAGAGATAAGATTTCCCAATGTTTAATCTTGTCTTGATAAATAAATACTTAGCTGTATAAAGCTTGCCATGGAAGATTATAAAGTAAAAGACATAGCTGAAGCTGAATTTGGTAGGAAAGAAATATCAATAGCTGAAAGTGAAATGCCTGGTTTAATGGCTTTAAGAGAAGAGTATTCTAAAGAGAAACCATTAAAGGGTGCAAGAATTATAGGATGTCTTCATATGACAATTCAAACAGCTGTATTAATTGAAACTTTAGTTGCATTGGGTGCTGAAGTGAGATGGTCTTCTTGTAATATTTTTTCAACTCAAGATCATGCAGCTGCAGCCATCGCTAAAGCTGGGATTCCTGTTTACGCTTGGAAAGGTGAAACAGAAGAGGAATATTTATGGTGTATTAAACAAACTATAATTGGAAAACCAGATTGGAAACCAAACATGTTATTAGATGATGGTGGAGATTTAACAGCTATCATGCACAATGAATATCAGGATTTAATGAAAGATATAAAGGGTGTTTCAGAAGAGACTACCACTGGAATTAAAGCACTTAATAAAATGGAAAAAGATAAATCGCTTTTAGTACCAGCAATAAACGTGAATGACTCTGTTACAAAATCAAAATTTGATAATTTATATGGATGCAGAGAAAGCTTAGTTGACGGAATAAGAAGAGCTACTGATGTAATGATGTCTGGAAAAATTGCAATTGTTGCCGGTTTTGGAGACGTTGGAAAAGGAAGTGCTGCATCTTTAAGACAAAGTGGTGCAAGAGTTTTAGTTACTGAGGCAGATCCAATTTGTGCTCTACAAGCTGCAATGGAAGGTTATGAGGTGGTATTAATGGAAGAAGCTATAAGTAGAGCTGACATTGTTGTAACAGCAACAGGTAATAAAGATATTGTTACCGCAGATCATATGAGAGATATGAAGGATAGAGCAATCTTATGTAATATTGGTCACTTTGATAATGAAATACAAGTTGAAGCTCTTAAAAATTATAAGTGGACTGAAGTAAAACCTCAAGTACATGAAATAGAGTTACCAAGTGGAAAAAGAATTATTCTTTTAGCAGAAGGAAGATTGGTTAATCTTGGTTGTGCAACTGGACACCCAAGTTTTGTAATGAGTGCTTCATTTACTAATCAAGTTATTGCTCAAATAGAACTTTGGCATAATCATAAAAATTATGAAAATAAAGTTTACGTGCTTCCAAAACATTTAGATGAAAAAGTAGCAACTTTGCATTTAAAAAAAGTTGGGGCAAAACTAACAAAATTATCTAAAGAACAAGCAGATTATATAAGCGTTGGAACAGAAGGTCCTTTCAAACCAGATGCCTATCGCTATTAAAGATAGCAAAATTGATATCACTTCAGAGAAGTTAACTAAAGAATTAGCTAAAGAATTTACAAAACATCTCAAAGGCGGTGAGTTCGTTTTTTTATATGGAGAGATGGGTGTTGGTAAAACTACCTTTGTTAAATATTTTATAAATGAGTACCAAAAAATAAATAATTTAAAACAAACAGAAATTACAAGCCCTACTTTTAGTTTATTAAATGAGTATCAAGTGAAAGATATAAGAATAAAACACTATGATTTATTTAGAATCAATAGGAAAGAAGATATAAATAATTTAGATATTTTTGAAAAAGATAATAAATTAATAACTCTTATAGAATGGCCACAATTAATTGCTGATAAAAAAGATATAAAATTTATAGCTTTAACTTTTAATTATTTAAATGATTTAAATGATAGAAGTGTAGATATAAAAGTTTAAACTAAAACTTATTTTGATGAAAAGCTTAGCAAAATTGAAAAAAATAAAAGGTGACGCATCTTTTAGAGAATTTTATAGAAAAAAAGAAAATAAATCAATTGTAGTAATATCTAATAAAGAAAAGTTAAAAAATCTTTTAATTTATGATGCGATAAATAAAATTTTACTTAAAAATAACATTTTAGCACCAAGGCTCTTAAGCGAAAATTATATTAATAATTATATAGAAATTAATGACTTTGGAGACCAAACTCTGTTTCAAATTTTAAAAAACAAAAAGAATAATAAATATATGATATTTAAAAAGATAATAAAAATTTTAAATAAAATCCAATTAATAAAAGATAAAAAAGTAAAAAATTTTAAAAATAAATTATATAAAGTTCAAGAATACAATAACAAAATTTTATTTGAAGAAACTAAACTTTTTTGTGACTGGTATGCGCCAAAAATATTATCTAATTTAAAAAGTATTAAATTTAAAAAAAAATTTAAATTAGAAATAAAAAACTTATTGTCAAAATTAAATTATAAGAATGTTACTTTTGTTCATAGAGATTTTCATGTTTCAAACTTGATGTATCAAAATAAAAAAATTGCAGTAATAGATAGTCAAGATGCATTAATTGGCAATAGAGCTTACGATTTAGCATCTTTAATTGACGATGTAAGATTAAAAACATCTAATGAATTAAAAAACAAAGTATTTAAGTTTTACATTAAAACAAATAAAAAAATTGATTTGAAAAAATTTAAAAAGGATTTTGAAATATTATCTGTTTTAAGGAATTTAAAAATAATTGGTATATTTATGCGTTTAGCTGTTAGAGATAATAAAAAAAAATATCTTAAATTAATTCCCTACGCTTGGGAAATGATTAATCATAGAATTAAAGAGCAAAATGAATTCAATAATTTGATGTTGCTATTAAAAAATAATTTTCCAAAATTTATAAGGTAGAGTTGTGAAAATAAATACAGCTCTGATTTTGTGCGCAGGTTTTGGTAAGAGATTAAATCCAATTACTTTAAATACTCCTAAGCCCTTATTAGAGATTAAAGATGTAAGTATGCTGGAGAGATGCATTAATTTAATCGAAAAACTAGGTATTCAAAAAATCTTAATAAATACTTTTTATTTAAAGGATCAATTTTCAGTTTTTTTAAACAGTAAAAATTTTAATCTAGATATCAAAATAATAGAGGATGGTGAGCTTATTTTAGATACAGGTGGAGGTATTCAAAATATGATTAAAGATTCTAATGAAAAAGATTTTTTAATTTTTAATCCAGATACAATCTGGAGTAATGACTATAAAGACGAGATATTAAAAATGGAAAAAATGTATTTTTCTGAAAAATTAGAAAACATTCTTCTCTTAGCAAATAAAAAATTAAGTTTTGATAAAAAGTTAAAAGGAGATTTCAATTTAAAAAATAATTTAATTAACAAAGAGGCTGAAAAAAAATTTATTTATATTGGTTGTCAAATAATTAATAAAAAATTATTTATTAAAGAGAAAATAGAAAACTACTCAATTTTGGAAATTTGGAATAATTTATTAGATAAAAAAAAATTATTTGGTTATGAAAGCCAAAAAGAATTTTATCATTTAACTGATCTGGATATTTTTAAAAAACTAAAAGATCTTTAGCTCTTTCTTGATCAAGATATTTGCAATTAGAAATTTTGCTGTTTTCTAATTCAATTAAAAGCGGGTTTCCTGTAGGTATTTCAAGTTTAGAGATCTCATTGTCATCTAAATTGAACAAATGTTTGCAAAGAGCTCTAATAGAGTTTCCATGAGCAGAAATAAGAATATTTTCATTTGTTTTGTTTTCTATTTCTTGGTTATAAAATTTTATTACTCTTTCATATGTATCTTTTAATGACTCAGTGTCAGGAATTTTTTCTAATGGAATTTTTTTGTAGGTTTGAATATTTATTGGATGGTATGGATTTTTTTTATCTAAAGGGTCAGGTCTAAGATCCCAAGAACGTCTAAATTGATGAACTTTTTCCTCCCCAAGTTTTTTTTTCATTTCATCTTTATTTAAACCCGTGAGTGCTCCATAATGTCTTTCATTTAATTCCCAAGCACTCTTTACATTTTTAAAATCCCCTAATTCTTTTTGTATAATTTGTAAGGTATTTTTCGCTCTTAATTGATAGGATGAATAATAAAGATTAATCTCAATTTGTTTTTGTTTTATTAACTGACCTGCTTTTTTTGCTTCTAATTTTCCATTTTCAGTTAAATCTACATCAACCCATCCAGTAAATTTCTTTTCAAGATTCCATATACTTTGGCCGTGCCTTACTAAAATTAAATAACTCATCTGTTTATCTTTTAGAATAATTTGATAAATAAAACTATTATAATTAATAATGAATTTTTTAATAAAAAAAAGTTTAATACTTTTTATCATTTTTTTTCTGTCAGCATGTTCATCAATTCCTAAAAATGCTTCAAATAGTTGCTCTATTTTTCAGGAAAAATATTTATGGTATAAACATGCAAAAAAAACCGAAAAAAAATGGGGTACACCAGTTTATTTACAGCTCGCAATCATTAAGATGGAGTCTAGTTTTAATAGATTTGCAAAGCCTCCGAGACAAAAATTATTTAAAGTAGTACCTTACAAAAGACCTTCAAGCTCTTTTGGATATTCACAAGCTGTTAAAGGAACATGGAAGCAATATAAAGAGGAAACTGGAAATAAATATGCAACAAGAGCAAGATTTAAAGACAGTGTTGATTTTATTGGTTGGTACACCAATAAAACTGAAAAAATTTTAAAAGTTTCAAAAAATGATTCTTTCAAACAGTATATTGCATATCATGAGGGATGGGGAAATTTCAAAAATTATAAAAGCAATAAAAAAGTTATTAATTTAGCCAAAAGAGTTGAAAAACAATCAAATATTTATAAACAACAATTAGCAGAATGTAAAAATTCTTTATCTACTTCAAAATATATTATTTTTTAATCTAATTGTTTTTTTAACTCAATGTCTACTGCATCAATACGCTTAGTATTTTTAGCAAGAGTTAAATACATTGTGGGAGTTACATACAAAGTAAAGAAAGTTGAAATTATCATTCCTCCTAAAATTGTAGAGCCAACAGCTAATCTTGAACCTTCACCAGCTCCTGGACCAATATTTCCTATTACAAGAGGAAGCATTGCAATCATTGTACTTAGGGAGGTCATTATGATTGGTCGAATTCTAAGCTGACATGCTTTAAGTAAAGCATCCTCAATTTTAATGCCAGTCGTTCTTAATTGGTTTGCATAATCTACAATTAAAATACTATTTTTAGTAGATATACCAATAAGTATAATCAATGCAATTTGCGAAAATATATTTATTGAACTGTTCAAAAGCAAAATAAATACCAATCCACCAAAGACTGCGAGTGGAACAGTTAGTATTATTATAAATGGGTGAACAAAAGAGTTAAAAGTTGCCGCCATTACTAAATAGGCTGTTAATAAAGCAAGAGCAAAAATTAAATATATTTCATTTGTTGTTTCTTTTAATTCCTCAGATTTTCCTTTCCAGGTAATCTGATTTTGAGGTGCAACTTTAACCATTACGTCTTCTAAATACTTTACTGCCTCTGTTAGAGTATAATCCTCAGAAAGAGCAGCGGAAATCGTCACAGCTCTTTGACGATTATATCTGGGTAAAGCTTCTGCAGTACCTTTTTCTTTAAACTCCACAAGACTTGCTACAGAAACTAATTTTCCTGTTGTTTCGGATCTTACAAAGATCTTTGATAAACCATCTTTATCTCTTCTATCTGCTAAATATTGTTGTAGTATAATAGGGTATTCTCTTCCTTCTTTACTAAATGATGTAACTCTTTTTCCTCCATAAAGTGTCTCAAGAGTTCTCCCAATATTTTCAGTTGATACTCCTAAATCATTTGCTCTATTTTTATTTGTGATTAATTTTACTTCTGGTTTATTTTTTGTGTAATCACTTTCTATTCTAAACATATTTCTGTTTTTTCTTAGTGCTCTTAAAACATTGCTTTGGATTTCTTCAAGCTCCTCATAACTAGATCCATAGATAACCATTTGTACTGGTTTGTTGTAGCTTGAAACTCTAATTCCTTGAGGAGATATTGGAAAAGCAAAGGTTTCAGGAACTGAAACTACTTGTCCAATTGCTTCTCTAAGAACAATTTGGCTACTTTTTTCTCTATTTTTCCATTCATCTAATAATGCAATTATAATAAATGTATTATAGGTTGTAGCAGACTTACCAAAACCAGGAACCCTCATTATTAATCTTTCATAAGGACTATTTTCAGCTTGTAATAGCCTTAATATTCTACTCTCTATAATTTGAGCTTTTTCTTGAGTGTATTCAAATGAACTTCCTTCATCAGTTGATCCTATTATTAAATAAGAACCTCTATCTTCCATTGGTAATAGTTCTTTTTTTGAAAAATTAAAAAGATAGGCAGATGCACAAACTATTAAGATTATAAATATAGAAATAGTTTTTTTCTTGTTAATCCAATATTTAAGTGAGTCAATGTAAAATCCCGTAAAAGATTTAAATCCATTATTAAATTTTCTGACAAAGAAATTAATTTTTTCTTTTTTATTCAAAAATTTACTTCCAAGCATTGGAGATAAAGTTAATGCTACAAATGACGAGACAACAATAGAGAAAGATAATGCTATTGCAGTTTCCTTAAATAATGTTCCAGAAATTCCTTTTATAAAAATTAGTGGCAAAAATACTGCAATTAAAATTAAAGTAGTTGCAATAATAGCAAAAGTAATTTGTTTTGAACCCTTATATGCAGCAACTAGAGGTGTCTCACCATTTTCTATTCTTGTATATATTGCATCAGTCATAATTACAGAATCATCAGTAATTATTCCAATTGCTAAAATAAAACTCAACAATACAAAAATATTTATTGAGAGATCAAATATATACAATCCAAGAAATGAACCAATCAAACTAACTGGTAGAGCTACTGCTGGTACAATGACTGCTTTAAGATTTCCAAGAAAGAGGTAAATAATCAAAACAACTAGGACAAACGCAATGACTAAACTTTTATATACCTCTTCTATTGCAGCACCTATGTAAGTAGCTCTATTAAATGCTATTTCTAATTTTAATCCATCAGGTAAGGATTTGTTAAGTTCTTTTATTTTAACCTTAATTTGATTAGATAATTCGACAGTCGAGGCACCACTTTTTGCATAAATTCCAATCCCAACAGTTTTTAAATTTACAGCATTTTTTCTTTGTGCTTTAAATAAAGTTTTTTCTGAAACTGGTCCAAATTCAACATTTGCAACATCTGAAAGTATTATTACTTTGTCTTTATTTTTTCTAAGAGGAAGCTGCTTTATTGTATTTATATTTGTATAAGATTTATCTATATTTAAAGTTAAATCTTTATTGTTTGCTTCCAAGGTTCCAGCTGGAAGGTTGATATTTTCATTTCTCAGAGCTCTTTCCACCTCTTGAATAGTAAGATCATTTGCAGCCAATTTGATTGGGTCTATCCAAACTCTGACACTAAGTTCTCTTAAACCACCAACTAAAATTCTTCCGACATTTGGAACACTTGAAAATGCGTCTATAAGATATCTTTCGGCATAATCACCAAGATCTAGATCACTCCAGGTTGGAGATGAAAGTGCAACCCACATTGTTGTTGTAAAACCAGCTGCTTGTTTTAAAATTTGTGGTGGATTTGACTCACTTGGTAGATTATCAACGACTCTAGCAACCCTTTCTCTTATATCGTTTGCAGCATCATCGAGGTCTATGTCTGTATTAAATTGAATATTAATTCTACTTCTACCATTTAAAGAGCTTGAATCGATATTCTTAATACCCTCAGCTCCACCTATAACATCTTCGAGTTTTTGAGTTATTTCTTCATCGACTATTTCTGCTGATGCTGATTTATAATCGGTTTGAACTTGAACAACAGGAGGTTGTATACCATCAGGAAGTTCTCGAACTGGTAACTCTGAAAAAACAAATACACCAAAAATAATTAATATCAAAGACATAACCCACGCTACAACAGGTCGTTTAATACTAACTTCAGTTATATACATTTAATTATTTTTTTTCTTTTTCTGATTTTTTAAAAATATTTTTTAACCAATCAAACTTACCTTTTTTTTCTTCAGCTTTTTTTGATTTCTTTTTTCCACCCCAACCAGAGTTTCCTTGCTTTTTTTTAGATCCTTTATCAATTGGTCTTATGGTTAAATTAGGTCTAACTTTTTTAGTTCCTTCAGCAACTATTTTGTCTCCATTATTTAACCCGTCTAATATTTCTACAAAACCTAAATATCTATCACCTATAGTTACTTTAGTTTTTGCTACTTTATTTTTTTCATCAACTTTATAAATAAAAACATTTTCACCTTCTACTATCGTACTTGTATCTGGTGCACTTAAACCATTTCTTACATCGTACTTAATTGAAATTTCTAGAAATGAGCCCGGTAATATTTCACCAGATGCATTATTCATTTTTATTCTAGTAGCTAAAGCTCTAGTATCCTCACTAATTCTACTTGCAAAAGAATCTACCTCTCCTTTATAAATTTTATTTTTGTAACCAGAAAATTTAATATCCACTGGTAAACCAACTTTGACAAAAGGCACAAAAATTTCAGGTATATCTACATCACAATATATATAACTAGTATCTTCAAGATTGATTAGTAAAGAAGATTTAGAAACTTCTAAATCTTCAGAGAATTCTCTTTTTCCAATAACACCATCAAATTGAGCAATAATTTTCCTGTTTTTAAGATTAGCAATTACATCGCCTTTTTTAACTTTTTGGTTAAAATTTATTGGTTTAAGTATTTCATATTTTTCAATCTTAAACGATTGAGTTTGAATTGGAGCAGCTGTTCCGTATGTGCTAATAACATTTTCAAAAACTCTCTCTTGTGTAGTGGTTACTATTATTCCTGGAGGAGGTCTTTTGCTAAATTTTTTTTTGAAGTGATTTCCAATCATTGTTCTTCCAATGATTACAGTTGCAATTATTAAAAAAAATATAATTACTATACTTGTGACTTTTGTAGATGTTTTCATTAATTAGTTCTTTCCATACTCTGACCACGAGCCATCATATATTGTGGGCATATATTTAGCATTTATTAAAGAATAAGCTAGTGCCAATACACTTGCTGTTACTCCAGAACCACATGAAAATACTACATTTTTATCATGTTCAAATTTAAGTAACTTAAATTTTTCAAGTATTTTATCTTTACTAACAAAAGTGTGATCTTCATTTATTAATTCAGAAAAGGGGAGACAAAAAGAATTTTTTATTGAACCACTTCTAAGACCTTTCCTTGGTTCAGTAACTTTTCCTTCAAATCTATCTCTACTTCTTGCATCAACTACTTTAAATTCTTGTGTATCAATATTTTCATCTATTTGTTTTTTGTTTTTAACAAGTTCTAAATTTTCTTTACATGTATACTTGGAAGTTTGATTAGTTACTTCTTTATTATCAGTTGATTTATTTTCTTTTTTCCATTTTTTTAATCCGCCATCCAGAACATGAACTAGTTTAGGATCATGTCCATAATAAATTAAATTGTACCAACATCTACAAGAACTAATAACATCAGAATTATCGTAAATTACTATTCGATCATTATTTTCTATACCCATGTTGCTCATTATTTTTTCCCAAGATTTAGTATCAGTAAGCATATGTGGTAAATCAGTATCTAATTTAGAATTTTTATCTAAATCAAAAAAAATAGCATTTGGAATATGTTCCTCTGTATATTCCTTAAAACCGTTTCTTTGAGTTTGAGGCATATGCCATGAGCAATCAATAATTTTTACTTTATTAATATTATTTTCTAACCAACTTGTATCAACTAAAGACATTTTATCTTTTTTCCAAATATCGTTGATGATACTCTTCAGCTGGGCAATAGTTTTTAACTAAAGAAGTTTTTGTTACTACTTTTCCTGATAATTTGAAGTTTTCTTTTTCTATCATTTTTTCAGCAGTAATTTTTTGCTGATCATTTAAATAAAATATTTCACTTCTATATTGAGTTCCAAAATCTGGTCCTTGAGAATTTAAGGTTGTTGGATCATGAATTTCAAAAAAATATTCAAGTATTTTTTCGTAAGATATTACTTTAGGATCAAAATCTAATTTTACTACTTCTGCATGATTTGTTGTGCCTGTGCATACTTCTTTGTAATTTGTTTCAGCATTATGACCTCCACAATAACCTACTTCTGTTCTTATAACTCCATCAAGTTTACTAAACTTAATTTCTGGTCCCCAAAAACATCCTAATCCTAAAATTGCTATTTCCATTGATTAATAACTTAATTAATTTAAAGTTAATCATATGCTATCAAAAAATCAATTAGGCTTTTTTTACATGTTCATATCTGTTTGTGCATTTTCACTTATGGATGTGATTGTTAAATGGTCTGATGATTATCCGGTGGGACAAGTCTTATTCTTCAGGGGTTTTTGTGGGATTATTCCAATTTTGTTTCTTATACCAAAAGATAGATATTTTGACTTTTATAAAACGTCTAGACCTTTTCTTCATTTTAAAAGGTGTTTGGCTGGATTGATCGCATTGGTATCTATATTCGTTGCTCTAAGAAATTTACCTTTAGCAACTGTTGTGAGTATAACATTTGCTGCACCAATATTTACTACTATATTTTCAATTTTTTTGTTAAATGAAAAAGTGGGTTTATATAGATGGCTGGCGGTTTTAGTTGGTTTCGTTGGTATAATTATAATATCTGAACCTGGTTTCAGTTCTCTTAACTTATATTACATTTATCCTATAATCTTTTGTTTAGGATTATCATATGTTGCTATAGCTATAAGAAAATTGTCCTCAACAGAGCCAGTGTGGTTGATTAGTTTTTTCTTTTCTTTTTCTATAATGCTTTTAAGTTTTTTATCTTTTTATCAAAATTGGATTCTTCCAAGTTTAATTGATTTATTTTTGTTATCTCTAATTGGAATATTAGGTGGCCTGGCAAATTTATGGTTATCTCAATCTTATAAATTATCTGAAGTGAGCTTAGTAACACCACTGAAATATCTCGCTTTAGTATTTGCAATTATTTTTGGATATTTTATTTGGGACGAAATACCAACATTCAAAACTTTACTAGGTGCTGGATTAGTGATTTTATCTTCATTTATTATCTTTAGACGAGAGATAGTTTTAAAAAAACGTCTTTCTGTATCTAGACATGAGTAAAACCCCATCATATTGGCTCAAAGCAAAAAAATATTTATCAAAAAAAGACAAAGTAATGTCATCATTAATTAAAAAATACAAATCTCCATCTGAGACAGTTCTTACTTCCAGGGAAGATGTTTTCTTTTCGCTTTGTAAAAGCATTGTTGGACAGCAAATTAGTGTTGCGGCAGCAAATTCAGTTTTTTTAAAATTTAAAAAAAAATGTAAAAATAAAATTAATGCAAAAACAGTTAATAAATTATCTACTACTCAATTAAAAAGTTGTGGTTTAAGCAGGCAGAAAGTAAAAGGAATTAAAAGTTTAGCAAAACAAGTATTGAATAAACAATTTAATCCAAGACTGATTTTAAAAATGTCTGATGAGGATGCTATCATTTATCTTTCTCAACTAAGACAAATTGGAAGATGGTCAGCAGAAATGATATTATTATTTACTTATAATCGACCTAATATTTGGCCTATACAAGATATTGGATTGTTAAGAGCTATTTCAAAAAATTATAATAAAAAATATTTACCACCTGAAAGTTATGTTACTTACTTAAATAAAAAATTTTCACCTTATTGCTCGGTAGCAACATGGTATCTTTGGAGAAGTATAGATCCTGAGCCTATTCAGTATTAAAGCCCTCTATAACTTGCATATGTCTAATGGTAGTATCTTTAGCTAGACCCCACCCAGCTTGATACTCTGCAGAGTCGTGACACTCAATTGCTTTTTCGTAACTTGGAAATTCCCATACGACTGTTCTAATAAAATCTTCACCATTGTAAGTTTGATATTTGCCACCTCTTATAATTGGTACTCCACCAAAACTTTTTATTATAGGAATTACAGCTTCTGAGTATTTTTTTAAGTTTTCTTGATTTTCAACTTTTATATATAAGCTTATCCAATAACCTTTTTTCATTAAATTAATTTAATTATTTAATATTTAGAGTTCAATAATAATTTGTTTGTTTCAGAAACAAGTTGTGCAACAATTGATAAAGCTATTTCAGGAGCAGATTTTCCTCCTAGTTTAATACCAATTGGTCCATGTATTGAGTTAATCTGTTCATCGTTAAATCCATCTTCTTTTAATCTTTCGCATCTTTTTTCATGTGTTTTTTTACTCCCTAGAGTTCCTATATAAAAAAACTTATGTTTCAAAGCATACTTTAACGCTGGTTCATCAATTTTTGGATCATGAGTTAAAGTAATTAATGCAGTATTTGAGTATGTTTTAATTTTTTTAAAAAGTTCTTCAGGCCATTCATTAATAATTTTAATATTTTGAAATTTTTGTTTGGTTATGAAGTATTTTCTTGGATCAACAATAGTAACATTAAAATTTAGAACTTTTAAAAATTCAATTAAATATTGTGTAATATGAACCGCGCCAACTATGATTACTTCAACTGGTTTAATATAATTTTGAATGAAAATCTCGGTATCATCAATGATGCCACTTTTTTTTAGATTATAATAATTCTCTATTTCATTTTTATAATTAATAAAATTTTTACTAATTGGTATTCCTAATTTAAATATTTCAGAGGATCCATTACTTAAATTAATTAAAACAGCAAATTGTTCATTAGAAAACTTTTTTTTAATTATTTCTTTAAGTGTTTCTATTTTCATTAATTTATTTGTTCTATAAAAACAGTCATTTCTCCTCCACATGCAAGCCCTACGTCCCAAGCATTTTCATCAGAGACTTTGAAATTAATTTTCTTAAACGAATTTTTGTTTTTTAGTAATTCCAAACTTTCACTAATTATGCTTGTTTCTACACAACCACCTGAAACTGATCCTAAAAAATTTCCTTTTTCATTAATTATCATTTTGCTTCCAATTTCGAATGGAGACGACCCCCAAGTTTCAACGACGGTTACAAGAGCTACCTGTTGACCAGACTCAATCCATGAAATTGCTTCTTCTAAAATCGTATTTTTAAATAATACTGTCATTTATTAAATTATTTTGAATTTTACATTCCTTCAAAAATAATGTGTTCTCTTACAGCATTATTTTCTAAGTGTTTTCTGGCCTCAACATACTCTTCGGAATTGTAACAATTTTTTGCAGTTTCGATATCTGGAAATTCTGCAAGAGCCACTCTAACCATTTGCCTACCTTCCAAAGTTATATTATTTGCACTTCTAGCCATTATTCTTCCAGAATATTTTTCAACTGCCTCTCTAGCTTTAACAGCATATTTTTTTAGTCTTTCGTCATCTTTTATTTCAGTATAATTCGCAATCCAATAAGCTTTCATAATTCTCCTTTTTAAATTTTTTTAATTATGATACCAAATTTATGTGAAAAAATTATTTTTAAATTTCTTTGGCATGTTGTTATTTTTGATATTTTCATCATTAACACAAGTTAATGCTGATGAATTATTTAATAAAGGAAAAGAAGTTTTTCTAGGTGCAGGTAATTGTGCAGCATGCCATATGCTCTCAGATGCTGGATCGAACGCAATGGTTGGTCCAAATTTAAATGAAATCAGACCTGATATTCAAAGAATTATAATGGCAGTTAGAAACGGTATAGGAGTAATGCCTGCGATGGAGGGTATACTGACTGATGAGGAAATAGAAGCAGTTGCTCACTATACTTCTATAGCTGCGGAACAGTAATAATAATTTTAACTATAATTTTTTATCCAGTGTTTAGCTATATCTACTCTTTTGCAGATCCAAATATCTTTAAATTTTGAGATGTAATTTAAAAATTTTTTAAGAGACTGTATTCTACCAGGTCTTCCAATTAATCTACAATGTAAGCCAACCGACATCATCTTTGGTGAAGTTTTTCCTTCCTCATAAAGGGTATCAAAACTATCTTTTAAATAATTATAAAATTGTTCACCCGAATTAAATCCTTGATTGGTTGCAAACCTCATATCATTGTTATCAAGTGTGTAAGGAACCATTAGTTGTTTTTTATTACCTTTTTTTATCCAGTAAGGAAGATCATCACTGTATGTATCGCTACAGTATAAAAAACTACCATTATCAATTACTAAATCTAAAGTATTTTCACTACACCTACCGGTGTACCAACCAGCAGGTTGATTACCAAAAATATTTTTTATAGATTTGACTGCAAGTTTCATATCATTCTTTTCTTTTTTCTTTGATACATTTTGATAGTCAATCCATCTCCACCCATGACTAGCAACTTCATAATTTGCTTTTTTTATAGCTGAGCAAACTTCTTTATTTCTTTCCAATGCCATACCAACTGCAAAAATAGTAAGTGGAATTTTCTTTTTATTAAATAGATCATGAATTCTCCAAAACCCTCTTCTTGATCCATACTCATAAATTGATTCCATATTTAAGTGTCGACCTTTAATTGGTTTTGCTCCTATAATTTCTGATAAAAATACTTCTGAAGTTTTATCGCCATGAAGAGTACAATTCTCTGCTCCCTCCTCGTAATTAAGCACAAATTGTAAAGCCAACTTAGCATTACCAGGCCACTTTACCTTAACTTTTTTGGAACCATATCCCACCAAATCTCTTGGGTATTTTTTTTTCATTTTTTCAAAATAATTTTATCTTTTTTAAATTTATAAATAACAAGATTGTTTCCTTTTCCTTTTCTATCAACAATTAGAAAATTCATATTTTTCATAGAAATTAACGGAAAGTGCCAAATACCAGCATTGTAATTAACCCCAGTTTGTTTTGGGACTAAAAAGGATTGGATTTTATTTACATCTGGTTTATCTCCTTTTGGTGCTACAAATACTAAAAATTTTGTATCTTCCATTGGTATAAAGGCTTGGCTTCCTAGAGGATGTTTTTCCATCATATCAATTTTCATAGGAAACCTTCTTTTTTTTGCTTTAAAAATACTAACAATTGCTTTCCCTTTGTTTTTAGATGCATCTACGTTAATCAAATTATCAAATCTTTTTGCATACCCATCATTAATATTTATAGGATTTTTTTTTGAAGTATCTATTAATTGACCAAATTTAGAAAAATTTTTTTTAGTAATTTTTTTTGCTTTTATTATTTTCATCTCACAAAGTTTCCGAATGCTCTTATTCTTGAAATTCCACCGTCTGGATAGATATTTATTCTAAGATAATTTTCCTTACTTCTCTTAATTAAGAATTTTTTAAAAATATGTTTCTTGTGAGCTGACAGTTTTGACTTATTTAAAATAAACTTCCAATTTTTTGAATTATCGACAATTGTTTTATTGGACAGACCTTTTGAAATGATTGCAGTTTGAATTGAACAACTATCGGGATAGTTTCCTTTAAAATGATGGGTATCTATCTCTAGTTTTTTTATTAATCCTGGTTTTCCAAATTTTATTATAAGCCAATCAAAGTTTTTTCCTCTACTTCTTCTTGTTTCCCAACCATCTCCCATATTTTTTCCTTTACCAGGTGCTATGATATTTTCAGCCCTGCCGAAATGTTCATTATTACAACCAACAATTGAAGCGCCATTTAAAACAGAAGTAAGGTTGATAGTTTTGTTATTTAAAAAGTTTTTCTCAATTTCAATTTTTCCATAAAGCCTTAGTCTTGCAACTCCACCATCTGGAAAAATGTTTAGTCTTATATAATTAAAAACAGATTTGTTGTTTGATTTGAAGCTATGGTTACGGCTTGGCCCAAGTTTTTTTTTGCTCAGTAAAGAAATCCATTTTGTTTTCTTATTAGGCTTTGTTTTACTTAAGCAGCCCTCTAAAGAAGCATGTGTGGGTTGGTTTCCATTGAAGTGTGTTGTGTCAATGTCTATATCAAATATCTTTCCAGATTTACCAAGTTTTAAAATTAAATAATCAAAACCTTTTGATCTTCTTCTCCTTGTTTCCCATCCATCCATCCATTTACCATGTTTGTCAAATACTCCATCTTTAAAAACTGGAGTTTCGATGTTTAATATTCTATGAGCAGCTGCAAAAAAATCATCAGTCTTAAATATAATTTTAGATCCAATTCTTGGATCTGCTAAGTTAATCATTTTTGCACTTATAAATTTTTTCATTTTTTGTTTATTTCATTCAAACGAAAGGTTGCGATTTTTTTTACTTGTTTTTTTGCTTCAAGGAATTCACTTTCTACATCACTTTGTATTCTTTGTCTAAAATTATTCAAAATTTCATTTTTATTTTTACCTTTTACGGCAATTATAAAAGGAAAATTAAACTTTTTTTTATATTCTGAATTTAATTTTTTAAATTCCTCATATTCATCATTAGAACATTGGTTTAATTTTGCAGAGGCTTGTTCTGAAATAGATTCAGAGGTCATTTTTTTTGCTACAGCAAGCTCAGGATGTGCATTTAAAATCTCTAAAATTTTATTCTTTTCGTAATTTTCATAAATATCAAGCATTTTAACCACAATATCTTCAAAGTTTTTAAATGGTTTTGACTCAAAAGCTTCCATAGCAATTGATTCAGTTTTTTCAAAAACATTACCAAATACAGACAAAAAATCAGACTTGTTAAGATCGTTAATGTTATCTATTGTTCTCATATAACTTTAAAAAATTTAAGTTTGAAATTAAATGATACTATAATTTTATGACAAAGCTCACAACTCATGTTTTAGATGTGTATTCTGGTAAACCTGGCAAAGGCATCTTAGTTGAGTTGTTTTATATTAATAATTTAGAACGAAAAAAATTAACGTCAACAAAACTCAATGACGATGGTAGACCTAACTCACCATTAGCAGAGGGAGATGTTTTTATTAAGGGTAAATATGAATTAGTTTTTCATATTGGTGATTATTTTAAAAATATATCTTCAGCTAGTGATGTACCATTCTTGGATGATGTTGTTATCAGATTTGGTATTTCAGATCCCGCGCAGCATTATCATGTTCCTTTACTTGTTTCACCTTGGAGTTATTCTACTTATAGAGGTAGTTAAGTGATATCGAGTTCTGTTAAATTTTTATTAAATGACGAGCTTATAGTAATCAAAAATCCTGATCCAAACCAAACATTACTTAATTATATAAGAACTGAATTAAAAAAGACTGGAACTAAAGAAGGATGTTCAGAGGGTGGTTGTGGTGCATGTACAATTGTTTTAGGTGAATTAGTCGATAATAAAATTGAATATAAAGCAATTAATTCATGTATTTCATTTGTCCCATCATTGAATGGTAAGCAACTTATAATTGTTGAAGATTTAGTTTCTCAAAATGGAAAACTTCATCCAGTGCAAGATGCGATGGTAAAATTTCATGGTTCCCAATGTGGTTTCTGTACCCCAGGATTTGTTATGTCTTTATTTTCAATGTTTAAAAATAACAAAAGTCTTAATAATGAATTAATAACAGATTCTATATCTGGTAATTTATGTCGTTGTACTGGCTATAGACCTATAATTGATGCTGCCAAAAGTTTAAATAAGATAAACAAGAATGATCAATTTTCTAAAAATAAAAATAAAGTTATTCAGCAATTAAAAAAAATTAAACCGAAAAATGTTTATATTAAAAAAGATGGTAAAATTTATTTTTCACCAAAAAATATTAAAGATTTAAAAGGTATAATTAAAAAACATTCTAATTTTAGTTTTCTTGCTGGTGGAACTGACTTATCTTTAAAAGTTACAAAAGAAAGAAAAGAAATTCCTTTTATAATTGATTTAAAAGAAATTAATGAATTAGATTTTATAAAAGTAAGTAAAAATTATTTAGAAGTTGGTTCCGCTACACCATTAATAAAATTTGAAAAAGAAATTAAAAAATATTATCCAGATTTTTATTCGGTTCTAAAAAGATATGGCTCTGTTCAAATTCGAAATGTTGGAACTATAGGTGGCAATATTGCAACTGCATCTCCAATTGGTGACTCACTACCAATTCTATTATCTTTAAATGCAGAGGTTTTAATTGAAAGTTTTAATAAAAGAAAAGTATTACCTTTAAATCATTTTTTCCTTGATTACAGAAAAACTAAATTAAAAAGCAATGAATTTATACACTCAATAAAAATACCATTATTTAAGAAAAATATTTTTAAGGCATTTAAGATCTCAAAAAGATTTGATGATGATATTTCATCTGTTTGTGGATCTTTTAATTTTGAGATTAATAATAATAAAATTAAAGAGGTTTATATTGCATATGGAGGTATGGCTGCTGTGCCAAAAAGAGCTAAAGCATGTGAAAAAATTCTTAAAAATAAGCCTCTTACCATCAATACTTTTGATCAAGCAAAAAAATATTTAGAAAAAGATTTGAGTCCTATTGGAGACATGAGAGCTAGTAAAGAATACAGACTAGAGATAGCAAAAAATTTATTGATGAAATGTTTTGTAGAAATAAATTCTAATAAGTTATCAAGAGTAAATTAAATGAGCAAAGAGAACTATATTGAGGAAATAAGACCACATGATAGTGCCTATAAGCATGTCAGTGGATATGCAGAGTATACAGATGATATTAATGAGCCAAAAAATACAATTTATGGCGCTATTGGTTTAAGTAAAAAAGCCCATGCAATCATCAAAAATATAGACCTAACTGAAGTAAAAAAAAGTGAAGGAGTTATATCGGTCGTTACTCAAACAGATATCCCTGGTAGGAATGACGTAGGTCCTGTTTTTGAAGGTGATCCAATCTTTCCAGAAAAAAAAGTAGAGTTTTTTGGTCAGCCATTATTCGCTGTAGCTGCTACAACTACAGAACTTGCTAGAAAGGCAGTATTAAAAGCTAAAGTTACCTATAAAGATTTAAAACCAATTATTACAATAAAAGAAGCTTTAAATAAGAGGCAATTCTTATTTAAACCTAGAAAAGTTAAAAAAGGTAACCCTTCTAAAAAAATAAAAAATTCAAAAAACAATTTAAAAGGAAATTTTACAACCGGAAGTCAAGAGCACTTTTATTTAGAGGGTCAAGCAGCTTTTGTTATTCCAAAAGAAGATGATAATTTTTTAGTCTATAGTTCAACGCAACATCCATCGGAAACGCAACAATTAATTGCAAAAATGTTTAATCAAAAAAGTAATTCAATAAATGTTGAAGTCAGAAGAATTGGAGGTGGGTTTGGAGGAAAGGAAACAAATTTTATGACAGCTTGTATTTGTGCGTTGTTGGCAAAAAAATCAGGACAGCCAGTCAAACTAAGATTAGATAGAGATGATGATATAATATTGACTGGTAAAAGACATGAATTTTTATCTGAATATGAAGTTGGTTTTAATGATGAAGGAATTATTGAAGGATTAAAAATAAACTTATCCTCAAATTGTGGAATGTCACCTGATTTATCAGCTGCAATAAATGAGAGAGCTTTGCTTCATATAGATAATGCATATTATATTCCAGATATTGAGGTAATAAATAATCTATGTAAGACAAATATTCCAACTTCGACTGCATTCAGAGGATTCGGTGGAAATCAGGGGATGATGGCTATAGAAAATATTATTGATAATATATCAAGGTATTTAAAAAAAGATCCCATAGAAGTCAGAAAGAAAAATTTTTATCAAAAAGATAAACGAAATGTAACTCATTATGGGATGAAAATTGAAGATAACGTTATTAATGAAATATTTAAAAATCTAGAAAATAAATCTAATTATAAGAAAAGATATTCTGATATAAGAAAATTTAATGAAAAAAATAGATTTAAAAAAAAGGGTATAGCTATTACACCGTTAAAATTTGGTATTTCTTTTACAACAATTCATTTAAATCAAGCTGGAGCTTTAGTTCACATTTATACAGACGGTAGTGTTTATTTAAATCATGGGGGCATTGAAATGGGTCAGGGGACCCACACAAAGATAGCTCAAATAGTGGCTAATTCTTTAGGACTTCCCTATAGTTTAGTTCATATTTCATCAACAAATACAGCCAAGGTTCCAAATACTTCAGCTAGTGCTGCTTCTTCAACAACTGATCTTAATGGTGCTGCAGCATTAAATGCAGTAGCAAAAATTAAATTAAATTTAGAAAAATTTATTAAGAAAAAATATAAGATCTACAACCAAGAGGCAATTTATAAAGATCAATATATAATATTTGGAAACAGACAATTTGAATTTAAAAGCATAATTCAAGAGGCATATTTAAATAGAATTTCTCTTTCATCATCAGGCTTCTATTCAACACCAAAAATTAATTTTGATAAAAAAAAATTTAGAGGAAGACCTTTTTATTACTTTTGTTACGGAGCAGCTGTTTCGGAAGTAACTGTAGATACATTGACGGGTGAAAACATACTGGAAAGAGTGGATATCTTGCATGATGCCGGTAAACCAATAAATCCAGCGCTAGAACTAGGTCAGATAGAGGGTGGTTTTATTCAAGGGCAAGGTTGGCTAACAATAGAGGAACTGAAGTGGAAATCAGATGGTCAGATTACAACTTTTTCTCCATCGACTTACAAAATACCTGCAGTAAGTGATATTCCAAAAAAATTTAATGTAGAAATTTTTAAGGAGGGATTAAATAAAGAAAAAGTTGTTAATAAAGCAAAAACAACTGGTGAACCTCCTTTAATGCTAGCCATGAGTGTTTTTTATGCAATTAAAGATGCAGTTGCTTCAATTGGAAATTATCAGTTTGCACCAGAACTAAATGCACCAGCAACTCCTGAAAGAATTTTAATGAGCATTAACAAAATTAAAAATAAAATAAAATATTAAAATGGAAGATAAAAAAAAATTTATGGTTAAAGCTATTGAACTTTCAATAAATAGTGCAAATACAATTGGTGGTCCCTTTGGAAGTGTTATAGTTAAGGATGATAAGATTATTGCAGAGGGTTCAAATAAAGTTACTTCTTCAAATGATCCAACTGCTCATGGAGAAATAGTAGCAATTAGAGAAGCCTGTAAAAATTTAAATACTTTTGATCTTTCTGGATGTGAGATTTATACATCTTGTGAACCTTGTCCAATGTGTCTATCAGCAATTTATTGGTCAAGATTAGATAAAATATATTATGCAAATACTAGAGAAGATGCAAAAAATATAGATTTCGATGACTCCTTTATTTATACAGAAATCCCAAAAAAAATTGATGATAGGAAAATTAAAATGGTACAAATGCTCAGAGATGAAGCTTTAAAAGCATTTGAAATTTGGGATAAAAAAGTAGATAAAATAAAATATTAATGGAATTTTTACCTTATACAATAAAATGGTTAGAAGTTATTCTTAGATGGGGCCATGTATTATTTGCAATATTATGGGTAGGTAATAGTTTTTTATTTAATTACTTAGATAATAATTTAAATAAAAATATAACAAGTGATGATATCGATGGAGAAGGATATCTGATGCATTCTGGTTTTTTTTATAAACTTTCAAGGTTAAAAACATCTCCACCTCAAGATTACTTAAATAGATTAGTAATCTTTAAGTGGCAAAGTTACTTAACTTTTGTAACAGGAATGTTGCTCTTAGTTGTAATTTACTATTATAACGCTGGAGTATTAATGGTTGATAAGCGTGTTCTTTTAATGCCTCCTAGTTATGCAATTATTATCTCACTTTTATCATTGATTGTAGCCTGGTTTATTTATGATCTTTTATGTAAATCAAAATTAATTGAGAATAATATTTTATTTATATCCTTAGGAATAATTTTGTTAGCAGTTGTTTCATTTGGACTTACAAAATTATTTGGACCGAAATTTGCAATTTTAAGTGTTGGATTAATCATTGGTACTAATATGTTTGGTAATGTTTTTACAGTAATTATACCCAATCAAATGAACATAATTAGTAGTAGTGAAAGAGGTGAAAAATTTGATATGAGTCTGTCTCTAGCAGCTAAACAGAGATCAATTCATAATAATTATTCCACTTTTTTAGTTTTGTTTATAATGCTTTCTGGGCATTCGAGCTTTTTAGTTTATCATCAATATAATTGGTTAATATTGTGTGCGATTGCTGTTATTTCTGGTGTAGCAAGACATTATTTTAACTTAAGAGGAAGAAACATTCATAGGTTGTATATTTTAATATCCTCAATAATTGCACTTATCGTTCTTGCAGTTTTAGTTTTATTATTTAAATAAATAGATATTAAAAAATTATGACAGAAAAAATGATTGTCAGTTGGGATGAGTACAACAAGACTGTTGAGAAGTTAGCAATCCAAATTGATGAAAGTGGATATAAACCAACAATACTGATTGGCATCATGCGTGGAGCAGCACCAATGATAGATGTATTAAGCAGAATTTTTAAATTAAAATGTGCGTATCTTGCAGTTGAGTCTTATAGCGGCAAGGGAGTAGAGGATGAGCAAGGTGATATTGTGTTTTCAAGAGAAATGAGTTCGATAGCACCCAATATGGGAGGAAAAATACTTTTATGTGATGATTTATCTGATACAGGAATTACTTTTAACAAAAGTATAGATTGGTTAAAAAAATATGAACCCATTAAGGATAAAATAGAAGACATTAAAACTGCAACATTATTTAAAAAAAAGAAATCAACATTTGAGCCAGACTTCTGTGCAAATAGACTTCCTGATAATCCTTGGATAGTACAGCCCTTCGAAATTTATGAAGAATTAAGAATCGAAGAAATCAAAAAAAAACATCAGATATAAAAAAGGCCAGTTAAAAAACCGGCCTTTTAAATTTTTTAAGTTGAAAACTTATTACTTAGGTATATCTCCTTCAACACCTTTAACGTAAGTCATCATTCCTGCAAGCATTCCATCATCTGCTGTTTTTCCTTCTGCTACCATTAAATTACCTTTCTGGTCATAAATTGGTCCTGTGAAAGAATGAACTTTACCAGATGCTAAATCTGCTTGAAGTTTTTTAACTTTTGATCTTAGGTCAGCTGGCATTTGTGAATCTAAATCTGATATCACCACCATACCGTCTCCAATACCATGCCAAGTATCTTTTTGGCTCCATGTACCGTTCGCAACAGCTTTAACTCTGTCTACGTAATATGGGCCCCAATTGTTTTCAACTGAAGTCAGTACAGCTTTAGGAGCAAACTTGTCCATATCACTAGCTTGTCCAAAAGCATATACTCCAGCTTTTTCAGCCATTTGAACAATGGCAGTACTATCTGTATGCTGAGCAATTACATCAGCACCTTGATCGATTAAAGCTTTTGCTGCCTCTGCTTCTTTACCTGGATCGTACCAAGTGAAAGCCCAAACAATTTTAGTTTTGATATTTGGGTTAACTTTTTGAGCCGCTAAAGTAAATGAATTGATACCCCTGATAACTTCAGGAATTGGAAAAGATGCCACATAACCAATAACATTTGATTTTGTCATAGTTCCAGCGATTGTTCCTAAGATTGTTCTACCTTCGTAGAATCTAGCTGCGTATGTAGAAACATTTGGATGTTCTCTTTTATATCCAGTAGCATGTTCAAATTTTACATTTGGAAACTCTTTTGCAACTTTGTTAGTTGGATTCATATATCCAAAACTAGTTGTAAAGATAACATCATGACCAGAATTAGCTAATTGTCTAAGAACCCTCTCAGCATCAGCACTTTCTGGAACACCTTCTACGTAAGTTGTTTTAAATCCGGCAGCTTCAACAGCTTTTCTACCTACATCATGCTGATATGTCCATCCATGGTCACCAGTTGGGCCAATATAAACAAATGCTGCTTTAACATCTTTTGCAATTGCAGCCACAGTAAACGTAAATAATAAAACTAAAGAAGAGACGAAAGAACGAATAAAAAATTTATGCATAAATTTATTTCCCCTTTTGATTTTTTAATAAGACTAAACTTAGATTAAATTATCTAAAAAAAAATAATTATTTTATAATTAATTGTCTTTATAAAAAGATTTCCCCAGAGAACTAGGAGTACTTAGCCTTATTTTTCTACTATCACGAGAAATTACAACCAAAACTATTATTGTAACAATGTAGGGTAGAGCTGTTAAAAATTGTACAGGTATTCTTACTCCAATAGCCTGCATATGAAATTGAATTATTGTTAACCCACCAAAAATCATAGCACCAATTAAAATTTTAATTGGGTTCCACGTTGAGAAAACCACCAGAGCCAATGCGATCCAACCTCTTCCACCTGTCATATTTTCAATCCACTGAGGAGTATAAATCATGGATAAATATGCACCAGCAAGTCCACTCATTGCGCCTCCATAAAGTATACAAGCGTAACGAACTAACCTAACATTTATTCCTTGATTAGATGCAGATTCGGGTGAGTCTCCTACAGCTCTTACAATTAATCCAATTTTCGTTTTTTTTAAAAAATAGCTAGTTATGAAGGGAAGGGCAAAAGCAAAATAAAAAACAATTGAATGTCCAAATAATATTGGACCTAAAAGTGGTATTGTGTCTTTTAAATCTTTAAACAAAACAGGAAACTCTTTTCCAGGAATACCTACAAAATTTTTTCCTATCATCGCAGAAATACCAATTCCAAATATGGTAAGCGCCAAACCAGTAGCAACATGATTTGTGATCAATGTTTGAGTAAGGAATGCAAAAATAGTTGAAATTAAAACTCCAGCTAACATTGCCCCAAAAATTGCAATAATTAAACTTCCTGTAACAGTCATTAATGCGAAACCTGAAATAGCACCAATGATCATCATTCCTTCAACACCAAGGTTTAAAACTCCAGACCTTTCTGTAATAAGTTCACCACAAGACGCTAAGATCAAAGGAACAGCAGAGGCCATGATTGATGCAATTATCAGTCCAATAAAATTTATATCGATGATCATTTTTTTGAACCTATAAATTTAAATTTGAAAAAAAGTAAATAATCTGATGCAAGAAGAAAAAACAAAATCATTCCTTGAAAAACTTGACCAGTATATTTAGGTATTTGCATAAATATTTGAGCAGTTTCAGCACCCAGATAAGTTATTGCAACAACTAGAGACGCAAAGATGATACCAACAGGATGTAAACGACCCAAAAACGCTACAATTATAGCAGTAAAACCATAATCTGGAGAAATTTCTCTATGAAGCTGTCCAATAGGTCCAGTTATTTCTCCAACTCCAGCTAAACCTGCGCAAGCACCACTTATTAAAAAAACGAGTATGATCATTTTTTTACCTTTGTATCCGGCATATTTTGCTGTCTTTAAACTAAAACCTGAAACTTTCATTTGGAACCCTAAATACGTTTTATAAAAAACAAACCAACTGATAACCACCGCAGCTAAAGCTAAAAATATTCCTGCGTGAATTCTTAGTCCTTCAAATAATAACGGAAGTTTAGCAGAGTCACTGAACTGTCTGGTTTCAGGAAAATTAAATCCCTCTGGATTGCTCCAAGGACCAACAACAAGATAGTCTAAAATTAATTTTGAAACATATACCAACATAAGACTTACTAATATTTCATTTGTATTAAAGTAAGTTTTTAAGATAGCGGGTATTGACGCATACAGCATACCACCGATTGCACCAGCTAAAATTACTATTGGAAGAATATAAAAACCTTCTTGCTCATAAAACAATAATGCCACTCCTCCAGAAACTATCGCCCCAAAAGTTAATTGTCCTTCGGCTCCAATATTCCAGTTATTACTTTTAAAACAAAAAGATAAACCGATTGCTATTAAACAAAGCGGTGTAGCTTTTAATAGTAATTCACTGAAACCATATTTATCTGCAATTGGAACTATAAAAAAAAATTTTAGAGCTTCAAATGGTTTAAAACCTAAAATAAAAAAAATCAAACTTCCCGCTACTAATGTTAGAAAAATAGCTAACACAGGCGTAAAGAAAAAAATAGCTCTTGATGGTTGGTCTCTTTTTACGATTTTAATCAATTTGCTCCTCCCATTAGTATTCCAAGTTTTTCAGAGGTAACTTCTTCAGCATTCATAATTTTTGACAATTTTCCTTTATGAATTACTGAAATTTTATCACTTAATTTTAATAACTCATCAGTGTCTGTAGATATTAATATAATTGATTTATTTTGTTCATTGATTTTAATCAAAGTTTCGTGGATATAATTTATTGCTCCAACATCTAGACCCCAAGTTGGATTAAAACAAATTAATAAATCTGGAGAAGTTATTAATTCTCTTCCAATAATTAATTTTTGAAGATTACCTCCTGACAAAAATTGGCTTTTTAATTCAATGTTGTCCGTATTAACATTAAAATCTGAAATTATTTTTTTGGAATGCTCTTTAATTTTGTTTTCGTTTATTAATCCATTATTAAAAAAATTTGATGATTTAAAATTGTTTAGAGCTACATTTTCAAAAATTTTCATTTGTGGGATTGCAGCTTGCTCAAGCCTATCCTCTGGAGAAAAAGCCATCAAATATTCTCTTCTTTCTTGAGGATTTAAATCCCCTATATAATTTTTATTAAATTCTATAGAGTTCTTTTCAGAAATAATTTCACCACTTAATACTTGAAATAATTCACTTTGTCCGTTTCCTGATATACCAGCAATTCCCAAACACTCCCCTCGATTAACAGAAAAATTAATATCCATTAAATTTGTTTCAAAAGGATCTTCACTTCTAAAATTAAGATTCGTTATTTTAATTAATTGATCTGATGAAGTTTTTGCTTTTTTTTTCTTAATTGTTTTTAAGTTCTGACCCACCATTTTGTTAGCAAGTGACTCAATATTTTCGTTCTTTATTTCACTTACAGAAACTAACTTTCCTCTTCTCATTACTGCAACTTCATCACAAAGCTGCATAACTTCCTTTAGTTTATGTGTAATATAAATAATTAAAATTCCTTCTTCTGAAAATTTTTTTAAAGATAAGAATAATTCACTGGTTTCTTGTTCTGTTAATACAGATGTTGGTTCATCCATAATTAAAACTTTTGGACTCCTTATTAGGCATCTTATTATTTCCACTTTCTGTTTTTGACCTGCTGATAGATTTAGAACAGGAATATCAAGATCAATTGAAAAATTATATTTTTTCATAATTGTATCAATTTTTTCTCTTAAACTTTCCCTTTGTTCATCTGAGTCTATTATTAAGTTTTCAAATACGGACAAAGTTTCAAAAAGATTAAAATGCTGGAATACCATTCCAATATCATTTTTTTTTGCATCTGATGGTGAATTGAGCTTTAGATTATTTTCATTTAAATAAATTTTACCTTCGTCAGGAATGATGACACCTGATAGAATTTTAACTAGTGTAGATTTTCCAGCACCATTTTC